>JAYEFH010000104.1:0-3754 GCA_034658555.1 Thermodesulfobacteriota bacterium
CCAAAAGTGCTGATGCCTGTAGTGAAGGGGGCTTCATGATATTGCAACGCATATTGCTGGTGAGTATTACAAGTTTTCTGGTAATTTTTTCCTTGAGCAACCATGCCTCAGCTCAAGAGAACAGTGGGGATGTCCAGGCAATGGCAAAGGTCCTGACATTGCAGAATGCCCTTGCAAGAGGCATCCAATATAATTTGGATCTGCAGGTAGAAGAACTTAATATCCCCATCAGCCGGGAAAACGTGAATGTTGAAAAGGCGGAGTTTGATCCGGTGATTGAAATGGGGATATCATCTCAGGAACAAAAGACACCGACTGCCATAGCTTTTTCCGACGACGATTTTAATAAATATCGGAAGGCCGGTGGTGATATAGGCATCCGCAAAAAATTCCAATTCGGCCTTGAGTCAAAGCTATCCTTTGAAACCAACCGTTCCATGAACAACTCTTCTGTAGACGCATTGCGTCCGCAATATCGAAATATTGTGTTTTTGAATTTCACCCAGCCGCTCCTTCGGGATTTCGGAACTGATGTCAATACAGCGAAGCTTAGGATAAACCAAAATCTGGCAAGCCGCACCGCTGAAGGATATGTGGATCGGGCCCAGCGGATCGGTGAGGAGATTGAACTCATCTATTATGATCTCTCTGAGGCCCAGAAAATTCTCCACTATCGCATCGAATCCCGGGAATTGGCCAGGAATCTTCTCGAAGGTAACAAGGAAAAATTTGCGGCAGGCGTTGTTCCTGTTACTGAAGTACAGGAGGCAGAGACCGCTGTGGTGTCCAGGGATGAGCAGGTGATTTTTGCCAGACAACAGGCAGAAACTCTTGCCAACCGATTAATAGACCTTCTGGGAATACGCTCGGAAGATACACTCTATAAGGAACCTTTTGTAACACAAGAGATCCCTGGGAAAAAGCAGACCTTTCCCGATTTGGAACAAACGTTGGCTATTGCTCTGGAAAAACGTCCTGATATCCGGAAGCAGCGCATTGCAATTGCTAATCAGGACATAAAGCTGGAATATTACGCCAATCAGAAGCTCCCTCGTCTGGACCTGGAGGCGACCTTAGGGTCCAACGGTCTGTCTGGCGGAGACCGCCCCACATCCTATACTGCTGATACGGCATCAAGTTCCCATGAAGGGGATTACATGGATTCCCTTTCACGAATGTCTGAGGCAGATGGGCATGAGTGGTATGCAGGGCTTCGCTTTTCTTATCCATTGGGCAATCGTGCTTCACAGGCACACTATCGCCGTGCCGGCCTGGAAAAACGCCAGGCGGTATATAGGCTTAAACGACTGGAAGAAACTGCGGAGAAAGAGGTGAAGAACTCATTGGTGACTGTTAATCGAAGCCTTGAGCGGATCTGTGTTGCAGAGCGTACGGAGGAACTGGCCAAAATTACTTTGGCACAGGAGATGGAGCGTCTTAAAGAAGGGCTTTCCGATACCTTTCGTGTCCTGATCTTTCAGAACAGCGTTATTCAGGCACGAATTCGAAAGACCACTGCTATTGTGGATTTTAACCAGGGTCTGGCAAATCTTTACCGCGCCATGGGGACCAACCTGAAGCGCTATGATATCGTTGCAGATAAACCTCTAGCTTCCTGATACCGCCCCAGCCATTGAAAAGATGGGGAGATACATGGCAATGATTATGGAACCTACCGTACCACCGAGGAATACTATCATAAAGGGCTCGATCATATTGGTCAAAGCATCGACTGCTGTTTCCACTTCCTCGTCATAGAAATCCGCTATTTTGTTCAGCATCTGGTCCAGCGCGCCCGTAGTTTCACCCACCGACACCATCTGTACTACCATGGCGGGGAAAATCCCGCTTTCAGCAAGCGGCTGTGCAATTGTCCGCCCCTCACTGATGCTGGAGCGTACATTGTATATGGCTTCCTCCACCATCTTGTTGCCGGCGGTTCCGGCAGCGACATTCAATGTTTCAAGTATGGGTACACCGCTGTCTATCAAGGTACCCAGTGTTCTGGTAAGTTTTGCCACTGCCACTTTTCTCAATAGAGGCCCAAATACAGGGGATTTGAGTATCAGCCTGTCCACAACACGCTTACCCTTTTCTGTTTTGTAGTATTTTTTGAACAGGAATACCATAATTACCACAGCGCCGATTATGACCAGGAAATAGGATTTTACGAACTTACTAAGGTTGACTACCATCTGGGTAGGAACCGGAAGGCTACCGCCGAATTCTGCAAACATCTGCTCAAACACAGGTATTACGAAGATAAGGATTACTCCAATTACCAGGGCGGATATACCAAGTACTATGACAGGATAAGTCAGCGCCCCTTTGACCTTTCTTTTAAGGCGTAGTGCCTTCTCCATATAGTCGGCAAGACGCTTTAAGACATCATCCAATATCCCTCCCATCTCTCCTGCTGCAATCATATTGCAGAAGAGCCGATCAAACTGCTTCGGGTGTTTCTTCAGGGCATCGGCAAAAGTGGAGCCACCTTCAACATCAGACTTTGTATCCATGAGTATTTTTTTAAAGGTCTTGTTTTCTTGCTGACTAGCAAGGATTTCCAATCCTTGAATAAGGGGAAGGCCTGCATCTATCATTGTGGACAACTGCCTGGTGAAGATAACAATATCCTTCGTTGTCACCTTTTTTTGAAAAAGTGCTATATTCTCCAGCAAGTCCTTGGGCTTGGCCTTGATCTTAGAAGGAGATATTCGTTGTTGTCGAAGTAAACGGCGTACCGCCTGCTCGTCCTGGGCCTCGATCTCGCCCTTTTGTATTTCGCCATTGCTCGCGGTGCCTTTCCATGCAAAGATTGGCATAAAGACCCCCAAAAAAAATAGTATGTGTCCTTAGCTACAAAAACATAAATCCGTCCGGCATCCTTCATTCTGTAGTTTACACTTTTTCAACATAGATGGATGCCAGCCATTAGCTGTTAGGTAAAATTTTTGTATAAAAACGGACTGTTAAGCTAAGACCTAACGGCTAATAACTAATCGAACAAGTCATATTTTTTGAGCTATATTACCCCTAAAAGTGTAAACTACTTTTGACGTGTCGTGAAGGATGCCATCCGTCCTTTCAACTTTATCGGATATGTTTCGGATAAACTTGATTTATCGACGAGGGATTAAAATGAATTTGACCCTTCAAGCCATAGACCTTGCGAGTTTACTCAGGCAGCCGGGCTAAGGCGTAATCTAAAGATATGTCTGCAATCAAAAAAGCCTTTTCCCTGGAATTGGCGCCTGATTTCAGCGCAACCGAGGTTTTAGAGACATTAAATTGTTTTGCCAGAAATTTTTGGCAGGCCTTGTTAGCCGCACCATCCACAGGGGGAGGCTGGACCTTGAGCTTAAGTGATGAACCGTGAAGGCCGGCAAAAGCCGTGCGGGAGGATTTGGGTTGAACATGGAGATTCAGAACAATGCCCTTTGGCACCACCTTCAGATACGGGGGAAATTTCATGGGGTTTCACCTTGGGAGGCATTAGTTGTCTATTTATCTTTTTTTAATAAAAGGATCGTGCGACCCAGGTCCTGAACTTCCTCAAAGAGTTCTATAAATGATGAGCGGTCACCTTCTTTGATTATTTTTCTCAGGTCTTCTCCATATTGGCTGAATGTCTCAAGGATACTGTTCGTATATGGATTAGACATCTGAATGGTTGCATAGAGTTCAGGGTCCTGATGATAGAGTCTGGCTACGATGTTCATCTGTTGTTCAAAACTTGGGGGTGCGAGCGCCAGTA
>JAYEFH010000105.1:0-3745 GCA_034658555.1 Thermodesulfobacteriota bacterium
TGGCGCCAGGACGTTTTTTTCAAGACTCCATTTAGGCAAGTATCTTTCTATGAATTCCATATAATGAAAATATTATGGAAGCTATAAAAAATCAATAGTAAAATTTTAACATAGCATGAAACTTTACGGAAATGGTATGGATGATTAGGCATCCTTCACAACAAGTAAAAAGTAGTTTACACTTTGTTAATCTTGTCTTGTGGCAGAGAAACTTGAAATTGGGAAAAATACAAGGTTTTTATTCTGTGTTTTAAGGAGTCGGCGGTATTAAAAGTATCCTGTTTGCCTTTCAATTTCTAACCATAATTCCCCTGGCTCCCGGTTTGTCATTCAAAGAATCGGAGTTAAAGGCATCCCTTGCATTCTTTCCGGCAGTCGGCCTATTACTCGGTTGTCTGCTTGCAGGTTTTGACAGCACGGCAAGGGATCTGTGGTCTCCATCTGTTGTGGGCGTGATGGATGTGGCCTTGCTGGCCTTTCTTACCAGGGGTTTGCACCTGGATGGACTTGCTGATACATCTGACGCTTTGGGAAGCGGGGCAGGGCCGGAAAAGGCCTTGAGTATCATGAGGGACAGTCACAGCGGGGCACTGGGAATCCTGGTCCTTATACTCGTATTATTACTTAAGTCATCAGCCCTTGCAGTATTGTCCGGTAGGGGGGCCTGGGAGGTAATGTTGCTGTGTCCATGCCTGTCCCGTTGGGCACTGAATGTTATGGCGTCGTCGTCAATCTACGCCCGGCCCGAAGGAGGCCTTGGCAAGGCATTTGTGGGGTCTGGTACCAGGTGGACCCTGGCCCTGGCCGGTCCGACGGCCCTTGGTGCCGCGTGGTTTATCCGGGGGCTATGGGGCATTTGCTTTTTTGCCGGAGTAGTAGTCTGGAGTCTGCTGGTATCTTTATGGTTTAAAAAAAGGCTTGGAGGTGTCACAGGGGATGTGCTGGGAGGCCACCTTGAACTATCCGAAACCTTGTTGTTTCTCGGTGCAGCAGCAGTTTTTGCAGTGTAATCATTTTATGGTTTCAAAATAGACTCAATGAACAAACCTACTCGTATTATCCTCTTAAGACATGGGGAAGTAGAAAATCCAGGAAGTGTTTTCTACGGCCAACAAAACGTATCTCTTTCAGACTCCGGCAGGAAGCAGAGCCTCGCCTTGGCGGATAGGCTGAAAGACATTCCTCTCAGTATGGTTTTCAGCAGCGATCTCAGCCGCTGTCTCTTTCTGGCAGAAGCAATTGCCGGGGAAAGGGGCCTTGCAGTGGAGGCCAGGTCAGAGTTAAGAGAAGTGGACTTTGGCCGCTGGGCCGGTCTTAGCTGGGAGGCCGTGGAAGCAAGATATCCCGGTGCCCTGTCAGAACGCATGGGAAAACTGGAGTCTTACAGACCACCGCAGGGAGAGAATCTGGTAGAAGTCGCTTTACGGGTATGGCGCGTCATAGATGAGGTTCTCAAGAAGTGCAAGGAAGAAGCAGTAGCAATCGTAAGTCATGGTGGTGTGAACAGGGTATTGATTGCAAGGGCGACAGGTTTCCCTCTCAAGAACATATTTTCCCTTGAGCAGGACTTTGCTTGTGTCAACGTCCTGGATTTTTACCCGGATGGTCCGGTGACCTTACGTCTACTGAACTGGTCAGCAGATAAGGGAATCACAAGTGTTTAGGGTTCGGAACTATGAACCCCTGAACCTCTGAACACCTATTTTTTATCAGTCGATGCCTTATTTAGGTCTATGATATTACTGTTGCCGGGGTAATTTCTGGTTACATAGCGGGTCACATTACTGATTTTTGTAATCAGATCACCAAGTTTTTCAATCTCCTGGCATATTGACCGGAGTATTTTAAAGTTCGGATCATTTTCACTTACACGATTCTTCAATAACTCACCCAATCCCAGGATAGACTGCATAGGTTGGCTCAACTCATGGGCTACCGACCCCGCCATTTCAAAAACGCCTTTAAGCCTCTCTTGAGCCAGCCTTTGCTCCATGGCCCGCTTTTTCAGAGCACTTTTTATATGCAATCCCAACTCTTGGGTGTCAACCGGCTTCTCAAGATAGGAATATGCCCCTTGTCGTACTGATTCGACCGCATCTTTCACTGTTCCATATGCAGTCATGATGATAATTGAGACGTGTGGATCTCTGAGATGGATTTTTCTTATAAGATCTGAGCCTTTCAGGCCTTCCATACACTGATCAGTGAGAACTAATGAAAAGTTGCCTTGTTCAAAAACAGACAGGGCCTCTTGGGAATCTATACAGGCTACCACACGGTATCCCATAAGCCTCAGGCGGATCTGCATTACCTGCAAGATGTCCCGGTCGTCGTCTACTATCAATATCTGTGGAGAAGCAATATTATCCATTTTAAAATTGATAGATGATGCTGGCAGGAATCAGTTTTTTGTCTTAAGAATGAGTCGGCAAAGTTTGAGTTTTATATTTAGACGCAAGATTAATGCCGTTTGAGTCAATGGATAATGCCGGGAGCATCTGGCGCAATCTGTACTTTACTAGAGAAGGCAGGTGTGGTGCAGTATAACACAAATCTAAAAATGATATACGCTCTGCAAACTACGCTTTGAGCAACAGGAGGCGGGGGTGAGTTGAGTAAGACTTTTTCCTTTAATAAGTAGTGAAATACATACACTTTTAGGTAAGCGTTTACAGGGCACCGCATCTGCTTTGTTGCCGGGCACTTGAAGTACAGGGAGTACGCCTGCGTACCCGTCGCCTCGCATCTGCAGCACCCTGTAAACGCTTGCACTTTTAGCCTTTCAGTATCCTGAGGCTCAAATCACTCGCCCCGGCAGAGTGGGTAAGCAGCCCTACTGAGATTATGTCCACCCCGGTTCTGGCGATTTCCCGGACATTTTCAAGGTGTATTCCACCTGATGCCTCAAGGATTATCCGTGGTTTGAGCCTCCTTGCAAGGGATACGGCATCCTTGAGTGTTACCGGGTCCATGTTATCCAGGAGCACTGCATCCGCACCGCCCTCTATGGCCGCCTCAAGTTCTTCAATTCCTGTAACCTCTATTTCCAGTAAAAGTGTATGCGGCGCCTTGGCTCTAGCCCGGGTTATGCTTTCTTTTATTGAACCGCATGCTGCGAGGTGATTGTCTTTTATGAGAATGCCGTCTGAGAGACCGTAGCGATGGTTGTGGCCTCCTCCTACCCTTACTGCATACTTCTGAAGTAGTCTTATCCCGGGTGTAGTCTTTCTTGTGTCCACCAATCTACAGGGGATGCCTGAGAGTTCCTTGACAAAATTTCTGGTAAGGATGGCAATTCCACACAGGCATTGAAGAAAATTGAGCGCCACCCGTTCTGCCTGAAGAATAGCGGCAAGCTTTCCGTAAAGCCCCATGACCACCTCTTCGCCGGCGACCTCTGAGCCCTCTTCCCTTATTTTTTCAAACCGGATATCCGGGTCAATTTGCATAAAGGCCTCTTGGGCCACAAATGTCCCTGCTACTATGGTGGTTTCCTTTGCAACAATAACGGCTGAGCCAAAGGCATCAGGGGGCACTATGGCGTCGGTGGTTATGTCACCGTGTTCAAGGTCCTCTGCCAGCGCTGCGGATACCTGCTGACTGTATAAAAAATGGTGAGGCGGATAAATGCGTGAAGCCATTATCTAGCTCCTGTTTTTTAAATTCAAAATTCAAAATTCAAAATTGTGTATGAACGGCCTGTTCGTTCAGACACTAAGTATACCTTCAAGGAGACCCTTGAAGG
>JAYEFH010000106.1:0-3729 GCA_034658555.1 Thermodesulfobacteriota bacterium
CGTGACCGCTCAAGGCGTTCTTCCAAGGCATGAATGATTGCCTGTGTGAGATTTTCTCCGCTTACCGCTGCAACTTCTCGAGCGAGTTGCTCGGCTCGCGAATTTCGAATACTTAAAGCCACCTTTTATTCCTCCCATGCTATGTATTGAAACTATAATAAAATATATACTCTTGACCAATTTTGTCAATCACAGAATTTTCTCCAAATTCTCAACTCTCACAATCCCATGGCTGATTACACTGCAAAAAGCGTTAAAATTGATTCCGCTCAAAATGCTTCAGATGCAAGGCGCGACTGGTCTCCAATTTTATCCTGTTGGAGAAGTATGCATCCAGCAGGAAGTCTGAAGAATGGACATCCTCTGTGAAGGAGGCAATAGGTGATATGCCAATAGAGGTGATCCAGTCAACCAGTGACGAGGGAAAAGGTATCTGTCGTCACGTAAGAAAAGATCTGGGGGGCCACCACTCTCCAGATTTATTTCATGTTCAGAGAGAAATTGCTAAGGCTACAGGAGTGGCTTTGGCATCCAACAGGAGAAAAGCCGAGAAGTCCCTGGAAAAGGCTTCTCTGGAGATAGAAAAGCATAGAGAAGAGCAGAAAGCCTATCTCAATGGCAAGCCAAGCCTGGGCGTCCTCCTGAGTTTGAGAAACGAATAGATGCTGCTTTGGATAAAGAGAGGGAATGCAGTGCATCTCTTGAAACAGCCCGATCACATCAGGAGTGTGTAAAAAAAGCTGTTCAGGGTATAAGCGAGGCATATCATCCCTATGATCTTGAAACCGGCGTTTCTCGGAGTGCCGAAGATGTATCCTTATCTCTTGAGGAGCATTTTTCAAAGATAGAGGATACAGCATCAGAGGCGAGTTTACCGGCTCGTTGTTTCAAGAGAATAGAGAAGGCCAAGCGAGTTGTAGTAGATATGATAGCCACTATAGCCTTCTTTTTTCTAACGATTAAGGCAAAGGTGGAGGCATTTTCGCTTTCGCCAAAAACGGAGAGAGCCGTTTATAACAATTTGATTCCGGCGATATATCTTCGTCTTGTTTCTAACAAGGCAAAGGATGTGGAGCAACGTTACAGTCTTCAGGAGAAATCTGATGAGCTACTTGCTCCTCTTTTGGCCAGGGATGGGCCGTTTAGCGGTCTTTCAACAGAGGACAAGCTGCTTATCGAGGAAACTGCAAAGGAGTGTGCTCAGTTGTTTCAGCGTTCAAGTTCCTGTGTGGAGGGACGAAATGGACAATTGGCACTTCGGCATCACAGTTTGCATCGAATCAGCGATCGTAAGCTGGCAGCTCTGACCACTGTCCACAATTTTTTTGTAAAGCGTGACGATTGGACGACACCGGCAGAACGGTTTTTTGGAGAACCAGGCAGGGATCTTTTTGAGTGGCTGTTAGATCATTTAGACATGCCGGCTAGACCAGCCCAAAAAAGGGCTCAGCCAAAACAGAAGGAATACTTGCTCCAGACCGCTGCCTGAGCCAATGGCCGAAACGATGATCATGGCCCCTTTTTTGACTCTCATGGGGTCCACTTTAATATGTGCACCATGTTGTCTTTAAAGTGTTCTTTGTGGCCTATAATCGTTATGTATCCGTTGAGACTTAACGACCACCAAGCAGAATATGCTATTTCATGTGCTGACAGTTTTGCTTTGGCCTGTACACTCGATCAATCTGCAATTCTGATAACCGGCGATTCTGAGTTCAAAAAAGTGACTACTCCAGTCACTATACACGGGATTCGCTGACAACAGAGCTTTGTCGCCCGACAGATCGGGTTGTTGATGTCAGATTTGTCTGTGAATGGAGGGATCAGGAAGCTGTGCTTTGCATAGGGTAGACGCTGATTCGCTGTCGATTTCGTACTGTCTCGAACTTCACAACCCCGTCTGCTTTGGCAAACAAAGTATAATCCCTACCCATGCCCACATTTTGTCCTGGATGAAACTTGGTTCCCAACTGACGAACCAGGATGTTTCCGGCCCTTACGATCTGACCGCCAAAACGTTTTACGCCTCTGCGCTGGCCCTGACTGTCTCGGCCATTGCGTGAACTGCCACCGGCTTTTTTGTGTGCCATAATTAAATCTCCCTAGACACTGATCTCTTTAATCTCAAGGGTAGTGAAAGGTTGTCTGTGGCCGCGCTTGACCTTATAGCCCTTGCGCCTTTTTTTCTTCATAACAACTACTTTTTTACCACGGCCGTGCTCCAAAATCTGAGCTCGTACTGTGGCAGCTTCCACTACAGGTCTGCCGATTTTAGTTTGGATATTGTCCACTACCATCAGCACTTCAGATATCTCGACCTCCGAACCTGCTTCAGCATCGAGCTTTTCCACCCTGACCACTTCCCCCGGACAAACCTTATATTGTTTTCCGCCTGTCTTAATAACAGCGTACATATTTTCCTCCAAGATTAACTAAAAAAACAACGAGATCAGAAATTAACATGAAATCAATAACTGTCAAGAATATTTAATTTGAGGCATTTGCGCTGTACCGGTTTTTTATAGGCTCAACCGTAATTTGTGTGATGCCCAAACCCATCAACTGGAATCAATGTGGTGAATAAAATCAACCAGTTACGCTGTCTGTTAAATGTCAAGTACTTTGTCCGGTTCGCGACAATTATCTTGTCCGGTTTTCGTCTCTCATTTTTCCTTAGTTCTTTCCTCCTGATTCCTCATTGTTTCAGTAACAATGACAATTAGATTTGCTGGTTTGACAGCATAGATAATTGTCGTGTGGTGATTGTTGTAATTGTCGCCGAGCATGATCAATTAGAGTCATAAAAAGTGGTTCATCCGACTAAAACGTATATGGTCTCACGAAGTCCTAAGATTTTGAGCTTGAAGAACTCCATGTCTCTATATCCATAAGCCTGTCGCTTCACTGCCTTGGTCTTCAGGACATAGGTATCCGGATCAAAAGAGCCTTCAAACATCCAAAACCATCCAGCTTCCGTAGGCATCAGCATGCGGTCCGCGTCTGCAATCTCCAGTTCGTCAGACACGCCGGCCGGAGCTGTATATTTAGCCAGAAAGAACGGCCACCAATCTAATTGTTCAGGAGTGAAATCAAAGGTCGCCCTCCTGCCGTTCGGCAGGGTGATAAAGACATTGTGGTTGGCATCCTCACGGATCTCCATTGTCTTTATGTCCAGGCTCCAGCCAATGCCGAAGTCTCCTTCGGTCCTGCGGGTACTGTCGTATGTCCTCCTGATCTGGATGGAGATGACCATTACAGGCAGGGTGAGATCGTCATAAGTAATCGAGAAGCGTCCTAGCTTGACAGGATCATTCAGCGTGCATTCAATCCACGTAGAGGAGCTATGCTCATAGTCATACGCCGTAAGTCTGAGACGGTAAAAGTCGTCAGACATGACCCCTACATCGAGCCGGCCAAGAAGGCCGTCTGTTATAGGGTCTGTACCGGATGATATCTCATGCCATTCATCGGTTTCTGTTGCAGCGTATTCCAGGACCCATTGCGCCGGATCATCCGTGACACTTTCTTAACGGTAAGGCCGGCCTGGTAGGTTCCCTTGTGCAGTATATATATGGCTTGCTGTTATACATGTCTCAGGGGGCGTGCTGTCGCCAAAGTTCCAGGTATATGTGAATTGGTCTCCGTCACTTTTTTTGTAAATTTCCTTGTCTGATATCCACAATGCGTATAAGTTAAACATATGTCTGAGCTTTCCAATCCCCATGATCG
>JAYEFH010000107.1:0-3685 GCA_034658555.1 Thermodesulfobacteriota bacterium
ATTTTATTGGATGCCTCATCAGGCATTAGCATTGAACTCCTTTTTCTCAGAAATTACGGACCAGAATAGCCTTAGTCCGGGAAAAAGACAACAGGCAGATGATACTGAGGCGAGAGACTAAAAAAAGACATATTACAGAATTTATGGAATTTTGTCATAGACTAAAATTCTTCATAAAGTTTGCCGATGCCGGGTAAGTGTGAACGATTACGGCAACAGACAGGGTTTTTTCGGCATAATCAGCTATCGGTTCCACCCTTGATCTTGACATAATGATCAATTAGCGGATAGGTTTGATAATCATCAAGAATGTTTATGGTTTTAGTTAAAAGTTAAAAAATAAGAGTTAGGAAGTAGGAAAAGGAAATGCCTGAAGGCAAAGCAAAAAAATTCGGTGCGGTTATGGTGCTGGGCGGCGGGATCGCAGGGGTACAAACAACTCTGGATCTTGCCGACTTGGGTTACTACGTTTACCTGGTGGAAAAAAAGGCCTCTATCGGTGGGGCCATGGCCCAGTTGGACAAGACCTTCCCTACCAACGACTGCTCGTTGTGAATACTGGCACCTAAGTTGGTTGAGGCCGGTCGGTCTCCAAACATAGAGATACTGACAAGTGCCAGGCTGGAAACCCTGGAGGGAAAGCCTGGGCAATTTACGGCCGGGGTACATCAGGAACCGCGTTTCATAGACGAGGATAAGTGTACGGCCTGTGGTACGTGTACCATGTATTGCCCCATGCCGATTGTTGATCTGTACAATGAAAGACTGGGTATAAGCCGTGCGCCTCACATAGACTATGTCCAGGCCATACCATCCAGCTATTATATAGATCCCAAGGCCTGTCTGAGAATAAACTATGAGACCTGTAATCTCTGTGCTCAGACATGCACGGCCCAGGCTATAGATTTCAGCCAGAAACCCAGGGAGCTGAGCCTGGACATCGGAGCTGTGGTCCTGGCCCCGGGGTTTGGCAGGATAGATCAGTCTGTTCTGAAAAAATACGGTTATGGACGTTTCCTCAATGTGGTCACAAGCATGGAGTTTGAACGATTGACCTGCGCTTCGGGGCCGACAGAGGGTCACATAGTCCGCCTTTCCGACAAAAAACCTCTTAAGAAAATCGCATTTCTCCAGTGCGTGGGTTCAAGGGACGAGACATGCGGAAACGGCTACTGCTCCACTGTCTGCTGCATGTATGCCATAAAAGAGGCCTCGGTTGCAAAGGAGCATGATCCGGATCTGGATATTGCCTTATTTTTTATGGATGTCCGGACCCAGGGTAAGGGCTTTGATGCCGCAAGGGAGCGGGCTGAGGATAAATACGGACTCAGGGTCATAAGGGCACGAATTCCCAGAGTAGACCAGGTAGACGGACAGCTTGCCCTTACCTGGACGACAGATGACGGAAAATCCGGTTCAGAACTGTTTGATATGGTGGTCCTCTCAGAAGGACTTAATGCCCCGAAGGACGCAAAGGCAATTGCGAAGATCGCCGGCATAGAGCTCAATCACTACGAATTTTGTAAGACATCTGTGGCTTCACCCCTTGCTGCAAGCCGTGAAGGGGTCTATGTGGCAGGGGCATTTCAGGGACCCAAGGATATCCCGGAGAGTGTCACCCAGGCCTCCGGTGTGGCAGCCATGGCTTCGGAACTCCTGTCAGAAGTCCGAAATACCCGCACTGTTACCATATCATATCCTGAAGAGGACAAGACCCTTGCGTCTGAAGATCCCCGGATAGGTGTATTTGTCTGTCAGTGCGGGTCCAATATTGCCGGTGTTGTGGATGTTGATGCAGTCAGAGATTATGCAGGTACGCTTCCGGGCGTAGTATTTTGCAAGGACACCCTCTACTCATGTTCTCAGGATGCCCTCAAGGGCATAGCTGATAAAATAATAGGGAATCGGCTTAACCGTGTCGTCATTGCCGCCTGTTCCCCCCGCACACATGAACCCCTTTTCCAGGAGACCTTAAAATCAATTGGTTTAAACCCGGCGCTCATTGAGATGGCCAACATCAGGGATCAGTGTTCCTGGGTCCATTCACAGGAGCCAAAGGCCGCAACTGAAAAGGCCAAGGACGTTGTCCGGATGGCAGTGGCCAAGGCAGGGCTCCAGGAACCTCTGGAACAGACAACTGTGGACGTATTTCCCACTGCCTTGGTGATAGGAGGTGGTGCCGCAGGTATGACGGCAGCGCTCAGCATCGCGGACCAGGGCTTTGAGTGTGTGCTGGTAGAGCGAAGTGATCAAATGGGAGGTAATCTGAGGCGGCTTGTATGGACCATGGACGGCAAAGAGGCATCGCAAATCCTGGATGACCTGATAAAGAGGGTGGACGGACATCCCAGGGTTCGGGTAATGCTGCAGGCTCAGGTGGAGGACGTCTCCGGTTTTCTGGGTAATTTTACTTCTTCCATTGTTCAGGGAAAACATACCGTGGTTGTTGATCACGGTGTAATAGTCATTGCAACCGGAGGCCGGGAATACAGCCCAAAGTCTTACCAATACGGCAAGAATAACCGGGTAATTACGCAACTTGAACTCGAGGAGAATTTAGTTAAGGGCAAGGGCATACTGAAGAATGTAAAAAACGTTGTCATGATTCAGTGCGTGGGCAGCCGCGGGGAAAACATGAGTCACTGCAGCCGGTTGTGCTGTACCCAGGCCATTAAAAATGCGCTTAAACTCAAAGAGATTAAACCAGACCTCAGAATCTATTGCCTCTACAGAGATATTCGCACCTATGGCTTCTCTGAAGATTTATTCCGGGAAGCCAGAAAAAAGGGCGTAATATTCATAAGATACCAGCCGGACCGCAGGCCTCAGGTAATAGAGAAGGACCGAAATATTGAGGTCCGGGTCTTTGACCGTCTCCTGGAAGATGAGATTGATATATCTGCGTGCCTTGTGGTCCTATCCGTCGGCATTGCTCCAGATGGCAATGAGGCCCTGGCCAAAGTCTTAAAGACTCCTCTGACTCCGGAAGGTTTTTTCCTTGAGGCCCATGTGAAACTGCAGCCGGTTGAACTGGCTTCAGAAGGCATTTATCTTTGTGGATTGGCCCATGGGCCTAAATGCCTTGATGAATCAATAGCTCAGGCAAAAGCAGCCGCAGCAAAGGCCGCCATACCCCTGGCAAAAGGGAAGGCAGCGGTTGCTCCCATAGTCTCAAGAGTTAACAAAGACACCTGTATCGGGTGTGGAATCTGCGAGAGCCTCTGTCCCTTTAATGCCATTCGTCTTTTCAAGGTAAATAAGCGGCGCAAAGCAGAGACCATAACCGCATCCTGTAAGGGCTGTGGAATATGTGCAGCACATTGTCCTACACTGGCCATCAGTATGGGCGGATTTACTGACGAGGCCATCATGGCCCAGATTCATGCCTTTGCAGGAGAGAAATGTGTTTGAAATAAATCGAGCAATTAGTTGTTAGCGTTTAGCTTTGAACAATCAAGGCATTACGTTAATTAGAAATAACAGATAGCTACAAAAATAAACTTGCTGAAAATAAGTTACCATAAATATCTGAATGAAAATCGATGACAATTTTATTTACGGTAACCTTTTTAGGTTTTTCCGTTCCGGCATTTTCCATGACAATAACAGCCATGGATAGTGCCAGTGGCTTAGCTCAGGCCCTTGTCGGGTCAGGGATCACCATATCTAGTGTTTCTTACACAGG
>JAYEFH010000108.1:0-14584 GCA_034658555.1 Thermodesulfobacteriota bacterium
CTGAGTCCCCCTTCTCTGCATACAAGGCCGTAATATGATGCACCCTGCGCGACAGCAAGGTCCAGATCCGGGCTCGCAAGCTCCTTTAGTTCAGGAGATCCCTTTTCGTGCAGCCATGGAGCAATAATCTCTAACATGCGCTGGCGTATAATCCGGGGCTTTAATACCCCTCCATTGAACAGGATGGCAGTGGGTCCCGGCACACCTTGGGAGGAATCGGATTTATCTGAATGGATGTCAAGAAACCTGGCGAGATGTCTGGTTATGGCAGTATCGCTCACATAGGGCAGCCCTATTTCCTGGAGTCCGAGCCTGGGATGATGTTGAGGCCGTTCATTACTTTTGCAGGCAGGGAGAAAACCTTCAAGCATCAACGATTCCACCTGTTCTTTTCCCAGGGCGGTGCGGACTGTGCCCCCCACGAGGCCTGACCCCCGTCCCGGAATAACCACAGGGACTTCTGAAATCTCTTGATCGGCAAGGAGTTTTTCCTTTGCCATACGGGCATTATGCCAGAGTGTCTGCATCTGGAGGTAATCAAGCTTGGTACCCTTGGCCTTCAAGCCTTCGCTGAGGCTGTATGCAAGGGCAAGATCCATGTTGTCGCCTCCAAGGAGTATGTGATCCCCCACTGCTACCCGCTCAAGACCGATTTCTCCATTTTCGCTGGTGACGCGAATCAGGCTGAAATCCGTGGTGCCTCCTCCTATATCGCAGACTAGTATAAGGTCCCCCGGACCCACTTCCTCCTTCCAGTTGTCCCTGCGTGCCTGGAGCCAGGCATAAAAGGCCGCCTGAGGCTCTTCCAGCAGTGTAATGTTATCAAAGCCTGCTGAGCTTGCGGCCTTTACAGTGAGTTCTCTGGCCACTGCATCAAAGGATGCGGGAATGGTAAGATAGATAACCTGCTCTTCCAGCCGGTCTTTGCTTTCTTTGGCAACCGTCTGGTTCCATGCTGCCTTAAGGTGGCGCAGGTATGAGGCCGCGGCCACAATCGGGGAGAGTTTTTGCACATCTTCCGGGGCGTCGGCAGGCAGAATCGATGCGGTGCGATCCACCCCGGTATGACATAGCCAGCTCTTGGCGGACACAACAAGCCTCCCGGGAACCTCTGCCCCTCTGGATTTGGCATAGGTCCCGACTACCCGGTCACCAAACGGATTCCATGACATTGTGAGTCTTCCCCCCTGCTTTTCCTGATCAGTGGGGAGATAGATAAAGGAAGGGAGAAGGTCCTTTTCCCCGACCTCTCCAGGGGCTACAAGCTGAGGTACCGGAAAGATGTTTATTCGGGCTGTCGTAAGGTCATATTCCTCCTGAGTATCTATGTAAGAAAGGACACAGTTGGTGGTACCAAGGTCTATGCCGACAATGTATCGGGACTCACTCATGATATCTCTACTTCAGCAGGCGCCAGGACATCGGTCTTCTCCTTCGCCGTCCATTCGGGCAGATGTACTTCAGTGAACTTCCACCCGCAGTGGCGGAGTGTTCCCTTAAAAGGGGGATTGCCCTGGATATTGCCTATAAGTTTGATCCTGGTAGGGTCAAAATCTTTTTCTATTTCCACTTGGCTTCCTTCAGCGGCCTTAAGCACGGGCGAAATCCCAAAAACTTCCTTTAGCGCGTCCCTGCACCCACGATGGACCTCCCTGACCGCAGCACCTATTTGAGCATCGTCATAGGACTCTATGTCCTCCTGCAGGAAATCAATAAGCCGTCCTTCCCGTTGTAGCAAGCCCAAAATCTGGAATATCGCGATTTCAGAGGCATGAGGGATTTGGTGATTTGGTGATTTGGTGATTTGGTGATTGAAGGCGTCAGATTTGTCTGGAGGCGGTGCTGTTTCAGGGCCTGTTATGATTTCCTCTTCTTCGGGTTTGACAGCTTTCTCTACGTCCTGAGAAGGAGTCATTCCTTTTGTCCACGATCTTGCTATGAGATAGAAGATCAGGCCAATTGCCGGGGGCCCCCCCATAATGGCAGGGCCGATCCAGTTATTCATAAGAGTGGGATCAAAATAGACTGCCGCGCCTGCCAGACCGGTCAGACTGCCGAAGCATAAAAATGAGCTTACCAGTATATTTCTGTGAAGATTGCCATTTTTCATAATTTTATACCTAAACGTGCATGATAGGGATTTTCGTCATCTCTCTGCATGAAGATTTGCCACCTGCTAACTGTGTTCGCTCGACACATAACAGACGAACACAGACAACCACTTTAGTAACGGGAGATAAATAAGTTGAACAAAAATTAACAGGATTTTTTGTTGTATTCAAGGCGCGAGGAGCAAGCATAACGGGTTATGTGATCGACGAGCAACGAAGAAGACGGCAAAAAAGACGTTAATTTGTTGAACTTAGCGCCCTTCGGGCGGACTTAGATAATTTGGGACGCAGATTTTCACAGATAATATTATTGTTCATAAATTTAAAAAACTGTGTTCATCTGTGTCCCAAAATGGAAATTCCTATACTATAAATGTATGTTTTTGGCTTGACACATAATACGGATTGTGCCACTGTTTGGTATCGGAAAAATAAATTCCTAATATCTTCTTTCCGGTTCACTTACATGCATGAGCTATCTATTGCGCAGAGCATAATCGAAATCGTCACGCAGGATATGCCAAAACACAATCTGACCAAGGTTGATACGATTACGTTAAGGATCGGAAAAATGACCCAAGTCATGCCTGATGCGCTACTTTTCGGATTTGGATGCCTGAGCAAAGACACGTCTCTTAACGGGACAAAATTAATCATTGAGACTGTCCCTGTAAAAGGACATTGCAAGACCTGCGGGCAGGATTTTGTTTTTGAGGATTGGCCTCTCGGCTGCCCGGAATGTGGGCAGACGGATATCCAAATTATCTCCGGCAGGGAATTGGAGATAGTCGAGTTTGATGGTTCATAGGTCGTTGAGGAACGGGAGATAAATAAATTGGACAAAAATTAACAGGATTTTTTGTTGTATTCAAGGCGCGAGGCGCAAGTATAACAGGTTATGTGATCGACGCGCAACTAAGAAGACGGCAAAAAAAACATTACTTTGTTCAAGTTATTTATTGACGTTCATTAGGACCTGTGAAGGAATAAAGAATGGCATTTATTGACAATTTATCTTATGGGGGTGAATTATGACTGGAGAGAAACATGATTATTTCACTTCGTTTTATGAGGTGGCAAAGGTTGTCAATGCCTCATTGAACACTTCTCAGGTACTTGAGGAAATTGTTTCTTGCGTTGCAAAGGCCATGAAGGTCAAGGCCTGCTCTCTGAGGGTCCTCGATTCACGAAAAAAAAAGCTGTTGATGGGAGCATACTGCGGACTATCTGAAAGTTACATCCGCAAAGGCCCTATCCTTGTTGAGGAAAGCGGTCTGGATAAAAACGCCCTTAGCGGAAAAACAATTTGGCTCAAAAATGCGCAGACAGACAAAGATTTTCAGTATAATGAAAAGGCCATGGCTGAGGGAATAAAATCGGTCCTGGTGGTCCCTCTGATGGTGGAAAATAAAGCCATCGGCGTGCTTAGAGTCTATTCGGCGGAAGAAAAAAAATTTGATGAAAATGAAATGAAGTTTATGGAAGCAGTGGCAAACTTAAGCGCCATTGCACTGGAAAACGCAAGGCTCCACCAGGCCCTGCAAAGAGATTATGATCTGCTTATCGAACATAAGTACCGATTAGACGACAATTAAGAGAGGAGGTGACCTATGGTTCGCATCGGAATCAACGGGTTTGGAAGAATAGGCCGGCAGGTTCTAAAGGCCGTTCTGGAAAGACACGCTCAAAACCTAGAAGTTGTGGCGGTCAATGACCTTTTCGACGTTGAAACAAACGCCAACCTCTTTAAATACGACACTAACTACGGCAGGTTTCAAGGAGAGGTCAAAACCGGCGAGGATTGCCTCATTATAAACGGCCGCCGCATCCACAGTTATTCCCAGCGTGACCCTGCCGCCATCCCATGGGATGATGAGGGGGTCGACATCGTGGTGGAAAGCACCGGGCTTTTCAGGACAGCTTCCACTGCATCAGCCCATATGGAAGCCGGAGCCAAAAAGGTTATCATTTCCGCTCCTGCAAAGGATGAAGACATCACCGTAGTTATGGGCGTCAACCATGAAAATTATCAGCCTGAAAAACACCATATTATCTCGAATGCGTCCTGTACGACCAACTGTCTGGCACCGCCGGCGCTGATCGTTCATCGGACTTTCGGTATTGAAAAAGCCATGATGACCACAGTGCATTCATACACTGCTGATCAGCGTCTCCTGGACCTTGCCCATAAAGACCCGAGACGGGCCAGGGCCGCGGCCCAGAACATTATTCCCACTACAACCGGCGCAGCCAAGGCTGTTTCTCTTGTTATCCCTGAACTGGAAGGCTGTTTTGATGGATACTCGCTTCGCGTACCCACGCCGACGGTTTCAGTGGTCGATTTTGTCGCATTGCTCAAGAAGCCTGCCGACACCAAATCATTGCGGGCAGTGCTTCGAATTGCCTCTGAAAACGAACTTGCCGGCATCATGGCTTGCGAGGAAGAGCAGTTGGTATCCATGGACTTTAAAGGGGACCCCCACTCATCGATCGTGGACATGGCATTTACTCAGGTGCTAAAGGAAAATATGGCCAAGGTCGTCACATGGTATGATAATGAATGGGGCTATTCCTGCCGGGTGGCCGACCTGGCGGCCTATATGGCGGAAAAAGGTTTGTAAAACCAGATGTCAATTAAAGGTTATAGTTTGGCTGAATGTCTTTTGCAGGTCCACATTTTGGATATTAGAAAAGCCCTTTGTAACCTAATGAGCTCCAGGGGCCTGTCCACTGGGGTCATGTGGGCGCTTCCCTGTATGATATGACACTGAGGGTTATTGGCAAAACCAGACTGCCATTTAGTATAGGCAGGCGTACAAAGATCGTTGTTTCCGCAGGTCATAAGAACAGGGAAATCCAACTTTGACAGTTGTGAGGTTACGTTTACCGTCTTTAGATTTCCCTGCACATTCAACTCCGAACCGCTTGCAACCATCATATCGTGGATTACGGCATTTCGTGCGGCAATCAATTTCTTCATCGCCTCAGGTAATGGCCAGGTGCGTGTAATGTGCCGCTTGGTGAACTCCATGCAAGCTTCGTCATAGTCGCTCTTTGTCCCCACCCCCCTCAACTCATAATCATCAATGATCCGCCCGGCTTCTCCATTCAAGCAACTCAAGCTCTGCTTAAGTTTTGGGGCAACATGATTGATATAATAGGGAAAACTCAGTACCGGGCTATGGAGAGAAATGGACAATATGCCGTCGGGGTGTTTGGCGGCAAATCCAACAGCCAGGGTAGTGCCCCATGAATGACCAATCAAATGGTACTTTTTCAGGCTCAGACCATCCCGTACCGCTCGCACCTCATCAAAATATCGTTCAGCAGTCCACAAGGACGGATTATCCGGGCGGTCTGATTTTCCACACCCCAGTTGGTCATAGAAAATCACAGGGCGTTCATCAGCCAATGCCTGAAATGCCACGAGATTATGATGATTGCCTCCCGGACCGCCGTGCAGAACCAACGTAGATGGTCCGCTGCCGGAGCCGATTCCGCCGTACCATAATTTGTAGGTATCACCGTCATAGATGTAGTCGATAAAACCTTCGTAATCATAATCAGGTTCGGTTAAAATCTTTTTTGCAGATGCTTGTTCGTCATTCATGGTCTTTTTTCGTTTTGTGACACACAGCACGGGGCTTTTTCACGAGAGCCAACATAGTACACATCAATTTCAATTTGGTTTACAAAAGCGGGAAATGGCGAGCCGGTCCTTCGGCTCACCTCACTTCCGGTTCAAACTCGGTGGCATTAACTGCTTTTACCTTGCCATCACTACGTTCAACAAGTTCGAATTCAATAATTCGCTGCCTAGTCTTTAATTGAGCAAAGGACTGATCCGTCACAACCCGTCCGTCTCTGTGCCTGAAATCGCTGATATGGCAAAAGACATCATCACGAATATCCAAAACACCAAGACCGGTCCGCACAGCCAGAAACGCAAACCCTTTTTCCTCGTTAAAGACATGCATTATACCGCGTACGCGCGACGAATTGTCTATGGACGGCAAGAGCCCGGGAACCAGGTATCCGGAAAAATGGTTATCAACTTCACACCTGAGAATTTCACTCGTGTTGGAGAAAGAGAGGAGATCAACTCGTTTTCCTCTGTTCTGAAGTGCCCGCACAAGCCTGAAAAAATCACCATCACCGCTGCCTAATAGTATGTAATCCAGGTTATCTGCCTGCAATAATGCGTCTATTGCAAGATCAAGGTCAGCGTTTGCTTTGGTAATAATATCACCTTCAGAATTTCTATAACGCTGGACTTTTTTTAAAACTAAGTGGAAACTTTCACGTCTGACTGCTTCTCTATACTCTTGTTTTTTCCTCTTATAGTCGATGTCCTTTTCTTCCCGCTCCAAATCAATTGCCATATAGGCATTTGCCCGTAGTACCGTGGCTCTTTGAGCCTCTACCAACTCTCTAACAACGCGGTATCTGATTCCCCAGCCCCCGCATCGTACCAAATTTTCAATATCCAAAAAAATTCCTGCTTTAAGCATATATCTCCTTTGATTAAAAATTGTAAAAAGAACATTGTTCCCATAATCTTCCCAATAAGTATTCCGGCTCCTAAATCCTCAAGACATCAAAAAAACATGCTTCTTAAATGGAAATTCCTATACTATCTAGTCTGACATATTAGATTCAGGAATTGAGAGATTCAAGGATTTTCGAACTACTATCCAAAAAAAGCGTTTAATTCATTAATCCCTAATTGAAAAATTGAAATCAATATATTACTTATATGCGTTGAATCCGACTTAGAATTCTCTGCTTGACTGCTTGAAGCATAACGCAGCCGCCATTTAATCATCATGACTATAAAAATCTACAATACATTTACCCGGAAGAAAGAGGCCTTTGAGCCTCTGACACCAGAATATGTGCGCATGTATGTATGCGGCATAACGGCCTATGACCGCTGTCACATTGGACATGCCCGTTCATCCGTAGTCTTTGACGCAGTGCTCCGGCACCTCCGACATAGAGGATTTGATGTAAATTTCGTAAGGAATTTTACTGACATTGATGACAAGATCATCAACAGGGCCATTGAAGAAGGGATTTCCCCTGAGGCACTTGCAGAAAGGGAGATAAAGCACTTCTACCAGGACATGGATGCACTGGGTGTGCTGCGTGCTACCACAGAACCGAGGGCAACAGAACACATTCAGGAAATTATTGAACTCATAGAGACATTGATAGATAAAGGTCGGGCTTATGTTTATGGAGGTGATGTCTACTTCTCGGTGCGCAGCTTCTCCGGCTACGGAGCCTTGTCCAGAAGAAATGTAGACGAAATGCGGGCCGGAGCCAGGATAGCCGTGGGAGAACAGAAAAAGGATCCCATGGATTTTGCGTTATGGAAAGCTGAAAAACCCGGTGAGCCCAAATGGGATAGTCCATGGGGACCAGGCAGGCCGGGATGGCATATAGAGTGCTCAGCCATGAGCATGAAGTACCTGGGGCCGACCCTGGACATTCATGGCGGCGGCCTGGATCTTATATTCCCACACCATGAAAACGAGCGTGCCCAATCCGAGGCGGCAACAGGAAAGACCTTTGTCCGTTTCTGGATGCACAATGGCTTTGTAACGATCCTCAGCGAAAAGATGTCAAAGTCCCTGGGAAATTTTGTAACCATCCAGGAAATCCTGGGAAAATATCATCCGGAAGTCCTGAGGCTTTTTCTTCTGTCCAAGCATTACCGCAGCCCCCTTGATTACAGCCCTGAGGCCCTGACCGAGACGACATCTGCTCTTGATCGATGCTATACGGCCCTTTCCGAGGCAAGGCATCTGTCTGATAAACCGGTGAAGAAGCAACGGCCCCTCACTGATGAGGCAGGGAAGTCAATAGATATACTGAATCATCTGAAAGATAGATTTGAGCAGGCCATGGATGATGATTTCAATACCGCGCAGGCCCTTGGGCACCTCTTTGATGGTGTTAGGGCCTTAAATCGCCTTGGCCAAGAAGCCGAAAAGAGGCCGTCGGCCCTTTACATAGAACCTTTGAAAAACGGAGCAGATGCAATCAGGGATGCCGCCAGGGTGCTGGGGTTGCTCAATCAAGACCCGGATGCTTATCTTAGAAAGAGAAATCTTGAGGCACTGGGCCTTCTTGGTATGACAGAAGCCGACGTGTTGCAGTTTATTGAGGAGCGGACCAGGGCCAGAGAGGAAAAAGATTGGGCTAGTGCAGACAGGATCAGAGATGAACTCGGAGCCAAGGGGATAACTCTTCAGGACGGACCCGAGGGGACCACCTGGATAATAAAGCCAGTGCCTTAATTTTTTCCATTTTTAAGAGAGACTGCTATGTTACGGGATAAAAAATATATCTCAATAGATTTCAGCGAAACCGATTTGATAGAAAGAAACAAGGAGCTTTCTATCATATTGGACATTAGCAACTTTCTGGCGTCGTCTCTGAAACTCGATGATGTTTTAAATGGGGCGGCATCTAAGATGCTCGAACATTTCGAATTTGATGCCTGCAGGATCTACTTGATGGACAAGAATGGCCGTCACTTGAACCTGGCGGCATTCCGGGGAACCGACCCGGGAGGTCTTGAACATGTTGGGATAACAGAAGGTTTCACAGGAAAAGCCGCCAGGACACGTTCTTTCATTGCTCAACACGTTTCGGAGCTTGAGGACAGGGACAGGGCCGCCCTGCTCACAAGTAAGGGCTTCAAGATCATCATATGCGTTCCCCTCATTGCCGTCGGTGAGGTTGTGGGCGTTATGAACCTGGCGTCCGGTAAGGTAATTAAGCTTGATCAAGAAATGATAGACCTTCTTGAGGTAATAGGAAATCAAATATCCGTAGCAATAAAAAACGCAGGGCTTTATGAAAATATTCTAAAAAAGAAAGATAAACTACTTGATAAAAAGAACATGATCGAATTTTTCGCTTATTCGACCTCTCATGATCTCAAGGGCCCTGCTATCGCAATCCATGGAATCTCCAAACTCCTCAACAAGAAATATGGTCATCTTTTGGATGATAAGGGCAGAGATTATTGCGAGATAATTTTAAAGAAATCTGAACAGATAGTAGCCCTTGTTGAAAAAATAAATATATATGTACAGGCAAAGGTTGCGCCTTTAAATATTGAAGATCTCAGAATTGGGGGGGTATTCGGTGAGTTAAAGGAGGAATTTTCTTCTGTATTAGAAAGCCGGCATATTAATTGGAGCAAGCCTAAAGAAGATCATATAATCAAGGCAGACAGGCTTTCAATCACCAGGGTCCTGCGCAATCTGGTGGATAATGCGCTCAAATACGGCGGAGATAACTTAAGCGAAATCAGGATCGGCTACAGAGAAGATGAAGACTTTCATATCCTTTCAGTGGAGGATGATGGTGTTGGAATTAAAAAGGATCAATACGATAAGATTTTCCAGGTCTATCAGCGGGAGGAGACGTCCAGAGGGATCGCAGGTGCTGGTTTGGGCCTTGCCATTGTGAAGGATGTGGCGGAGAAGCATGGAGGACAAGTCTGGGCAGAGCCGGGACCGGAGAAAGGCACCATTTTTTACGTTGCAATATCAAAGAATCTGCAAGAGAAATAAAAGGAAACCCGGATAATTAAAAGGAAACCACCCATGCCCAAGCGTTTCAAATGCGACCTTATTTCCTGGGCCAGGACCTATGAATTAACCCGCCGCCTCAGTCTCAAAATTTTTAAAACCGCCTTTCGGCCTGACCTCGTTGTGGCCATTGGCCGGGGAGGCTATGTTCCCGCCCGCATTGTATGCGACTTTTTGGAAATCACTGACCTCACGGCTATAAAAATCGAGCACTGGGGCATGGGGGCGCAAAAGCATAATGCTGCACTTCTTCGTTTTCCATTGAATATAGATATTTCCGGTCAGAAAATACTGGTTGTGGATGATGTCACTGACACCGGTGATACGCTCCGAACCGCTTTAACTTATCTCCTCCAGCAACACCCGGATGAGGTGCGAACGGCTGTAATCCAGCACAAGACCAGCTCACCTCTTATTCCGGATTATTACGGCCAGAAGATAGTCAAATGGCGATGGATTATCTATCCATGGGCAGTAGTGGAGGATCTTACAGGGTTTCTCAGACAGATGTATCCTGCACCTCACTCCTCTGATGAAGCAGCCAAGCGCCTGATCGCTGACCATGGCATTCAGCCTCCGCAGTGCCTTCTGGAATGTATCTGGTCCCTCAATGAAGGGAAAAACCAAAATCCATCAAGGGATCATCCTGTTGAATGCAGCTTTGCTGCCCCCTATTGGGATTCAACAGGGTGAAAGTTTGTAATAGCAGACATACTGTAATCATTAGGCTAATAGCTTAATTTAGGTATTAATAATGCTTGAGTAAGTGGAGGAGCAACCCGACAAAGGCACTATGTCGGCAATATATGGCTATGAAAAAAAATAACCGGAAAAAAAAACTAAGTATCATAGGTGCAGGGGCAGTGGGAACAGCGGCTGCACAGTGGGCTGTATGTAGGTCCATTGCAGACACTATAGTATTATTGGACGTTGTAGCGGGTCTTCCCCATGGAAAGGCTCTGGATCTTTTCCAGACATCCCCGTTATATGGATATGCAGGGAATATTGTCGGTACTGATGACTATGCTGATACCGCCCAGTCAGACGTAATCATCATAACCGCAGGGCTTGCCAGGAAGCCGGGGATGAGCCGGGACGACCTTTTAGAAAAAAATGTCCGGATCATTCGAGAAGTTACAGAGAAAATCGTCAAATATTCTCCTGACGCATGCCTGGTGGTTGTCACGAATCCTATTGATGCCATGGTCTACACAGTCTTTAAGGTATCCGGATTTCCAAAACAGCAGGTTGTGGGCATGGCAGGTGTCCTGGATTCCGCCAGGTACCGTACATTTATTGCCCAGACCCTGGCTGTAGCTCCTTCGGACGTAACAGCGCTTGTAATGGGCGTACACGGCGACCATATGCTTCCCCTGGTCAGGCTTGCAAGCGTTGGGGGAGTGCCCATAGAGGGGCTTTTGTCCAAAGATGAAATCAAAAACATTGTCCGTCGCACTCAACACGGAGGTGCGGAGATAGTGCAGCACCTCAAGACAGGAAGCGCATTCTCCGCTCCTGGTCTTGCTGCCGTGGAGATGGCCCAATCCATCCTGAAAGACGAAAAAAGGGTGGTACCCTGCGCAGCCTATCTGGAGGGGGAATTTGGTATTAGCGGCGTATTCCTGGGTGTGCCTGTGGTGCTTGGGGAAAACGGCGTAGAACGTATCATGGAATTTCCCCTTGCGCCGGATGAGCAGGAAGCCTTACAAAAATCTGTGGAGACAGTGAAAAAGCAGATTGCGGCCACGGGCCTATGAGCTGTCGGCTGTCAGGGGAGAAGTGAATAATTACCACCGGACTATTGCCCTATGGATATTCTTAGTCGGGCTGATTGGGATCCTTGGTGGCCTGGTTGTCTTGTATCGGCTCTTCTGGCTACCCACTCCACCTGTACCAGTACCTTTACCTGTTCCTTTAATAGAACAGGTCCCCATTGAACAGCTTCCGGCCTTTGAAGACCTTAAGGACAAAAAAAGCTTACAAAAGGCCGTTTCCGCCAGCCTGGAATATCTGAAAAAGCATAAGGATGTGGAGCAAATACCCTGGGGTAATGAATCTATAACTGTAGGTATACTGAAAAAGACACTAAAGGCCTTTTCCAGACTCCTGGACAAAAACCTTCCCCACGAGGACCTCCAGAGGGAACTCCGCCGCCTGTTTATAGTTTACAGGATAACAGGGGATGAAAAGGAAAAGATGCCTGCCGGGCCGTTCCTTGTGACAGGATATTTCCAGCCTGAACTGGCTGCTTCTCTGAAAGCGGATGAAAAATTTTCCTATCCGCTTTATGAAATTCCCCCGGACCTTATTGGAATAACACTGCATGATTTTGACTCCTCCCTTCCGCGCAAGACCCTTTATGGGAGGGTGTCCGGGCAATGTCTGATCCCATACTATACACGAGCGGACATTGACAACGGTAGGAAACTCAAGTGTGCCGATGTCCTTGCGTGGCTGCAGTCACCAGTGGATGGGCTTATGCTCCATATTCAGGGTTCAGGAATACTCCGGTTTCAGAACGAAAGCAGGAGATATATCCACTATGCTTCCAGTAATGGTCATCCCTATCATAGTATCGGCCGATGGCTTATAGACAAGGGACTGCTACCCAAGGGGCAGGCAGACTGGCCGGGCATCAGCGCTTGGGCGGAGGAAAATCCGGATGAATTCAGAAAGGCATTTGCCGCCAATCCCAGGTACATTTTCTTTAAATGGGAAAAAGAAGGACCGATAGGAACACTGGGAGAAGTGCTGATACCCATGAGATCAGTGGCCCTTGACCATAAGATCTATCCGCCTGGCGTCCTATGCTTTTTGCAAGTTCCAATGCCTGTGAGCCGGCCAAGCCACGGAGATGCCGAAATCTTTCAGGGCTTTGTGTGCAATCAGGACACTGGCAGTGCCATCAAAGGACCACATAGACTGGACCTATATTGCGGAGAAGGCGATAAAGCCGGATACATTGCAGGAAGGCTGAAGGCACCGGGATCACTCTATCTGCTTTTGCTCAGGGATGCTGTTCAGGGGACCAAGTAGCGAGCTGAACTATTATATGAATAAAAAGTGGAAAAATTTTCATGAATGGAATTTCTTTTCCATTTTTTGGAAAATATTTTCCACTTTATTTGTCCCCCTAAATCTGATTTATAGACATTTCCGTGTCCTTCCGGTAAGCGTGCATGGAAAATGATCCGCTATGATGTAGCATCGGTTATCCAATCAGAAGGGAGGAGAGCCGATGGATATATCAGCTACAGCGAACAACAAACTCACCATTGAACAAGTGGAGGCAAAATTTAAGGAATGGCGCAGAACAAGACCAAAACGAAGCTCCATTCCTGATATGGCATGCTGTCAAGGATTACCCCATCCATGTCGAACAATACGGATCTTGTCATGTCTCTCGGTGCATCATTTTTTTCTCCGCCAGAGTAGCCCTTGCTGCCTTAAGACCCTCTTCCGCCATATGGCCTCCTGGAGAAGGCGGCACTTCCATTCCGTATATCAGGTCGACAATCTCCGCAGGATTGATTTCTTCAGCCGGTGCTGCAGGTACGAATCGATCTTTTCCACCATCAACTTCCCTTAACAGGCCCTTACTCAGGAGACTTTCCAGGACGTTTACTACACATGAATCCGGTTGTTTGAGGCGCAGGGTGAGGCTGGTCCGGTCTGTAACCTGCCTTTCATTAAAATCCGCCAGGGTTGTTTTCATTATGTCAAAGGCAAGGGCCAGCCGAGCGCTCGGGTTCAGCATCGTGCCTTTCCAGAGGTAACTGCGCCGGACTTGAACGGCAAAGGACATTTCCGCCCCTGCAAGAAAGACCACCCAACCTGTCTGCATCCAGATCAGAAAGAGCGGAAGGGTGGCAAAGGAGCCATAAATGGCATTGTAACGAGCCACACCTATCTGAAGATTTATGTAGATGACCTGTATCAGGAGCCAGCCTATCCCGCCGCAGACTCCACCTATCAGAGCAGAAGAAATATTTACCTTAGTATGTGGAAAAAATCTGTATAGTATAGTAAAAGTGGCTACCAATAAGATTATCGGCACCATGTTCAGAAGAAAAGGTCCTATCCAGGTTGCAGGCAGCATGCCCTGAAGCTTGGCCAGAAGGGCCTGGCTATGAAGAGCCGCCATTGTAGCCATGGCTGTATTTATGCTTACCGGGAGCAGAATCATAAGGGCTAAATAGTCCATAATTTTCCGGCCGATCGGCCGGCTGCTCTCTGCCTGCCAGATAGCATTCATGGCTTGTTCAATGCTGCCCAGGACAAAAATCGCTGCGATTACAAGCCCAAGAATTCCAAAGGCGCCCAATGTGGCGAAGTTTGTACGATCCACATAATCAAAGATCTGGTCCACTGCCTTTCTGAGATGGACAGTAAGGCCCTTTTGGGCCGGATCCACTGCTGTTACAGTGTCCGTATCAGGTTTAGGCGCGGAAACCGCTCCGGCCGAAGAGGTGATTTGTCCCTCACTTTCTTTGGCTACAGACAGCTCAAGCTGGTCAATAAATTTATAGGCAACCTCACGCATCTGGTCTCCGGCGCCCAGGCCCTTTAACACTGCGGTACCCAGAGCGAGCATAGGGACCAGGGACAGGACCACCGTGAATGTCAGAGCACTGGCCCGAAGGGTTATGACATCACGCTGGAATTCCTGGAATACTATAAGATGAATCCGTATGACTGTTCGTATTAACTCCAGCCATTTTTTTTCATCAGGCTCAGGGGTTGACCAGACCCAGGCCATCAGTGAGCCACCTGTCCGCCGGAGTCGGCACGAGAGACTATCTGCTGTCTGTTGAGTTTTCGGACCGTCTATATTTTTTTTATCGTCCATCATTTTGACTCCGG
>JAYEFH010000109.1:0-3669 GCA_034658555.1 Thermodesulfobacteriota bacterium
GGGAGATAAATAAGTTGAACAAAAATTAATAGGTTTTTTTGTTGTATTCAAGGCGCGAGGAGCGAGCATAACGGGTTATGTGATCGACGAGCAACGAAGAAGACGGCAAAAAAGACATTAATTTGTTCAAGTTATTTATTGTAGATTTCGGCATCCTTCATTCTGTAGTTTACACTTTTTCAACATAGACGGATGCCAGCCATTAGCCATTAGGTAAAAACATTGTATAAAAACGGACTGTTAAGCTAAAATCTAACGGCTAATAGCTAATCACACAAGTCATATTTTTTGAGGTATATTACCCCTAAAAGCGTAAACTACTTTTGGCTTGTTATGAAGGATGCCTAGATTTCTTACCCCAATATATAGCCGGAAGATAGATTAAATCTGTCGAAGGGGTGGAGTTGGGGTAAGAAAATGGTCTTAATATGTTAATGGTCCCCGACCTAAATTAAGAAAACAAAATTTGGAGCTTCCATTCATGCATTAAGTAGCTCTCAAAAATTATATTTTTGCAAGGAGAACACCATGTTCAAAAAACTTGCGATCATATCCATTATTGCCTCAATTTTCTATATGCCTTTGTTTTTCACGTCGTGCTCAAAATCAAAACCACCCAGGCCGGGACCTAATTTTGTTTGGGTAGTACCACACACAACACCGGATGGCGAAAAAATACCCGAGCACTGGAAACACAAATCCTGTTCCAAACCAGGTGCTGTATGGGTACCTGGGCACCTCAACCCGAGCGGTAGATGGATATCCGGACACTGGAAATGACTAGGATATAACTCTCCTCTGTCTATAATTGTATTTTAACGGGTAGTAAATAAATTCAGTTAATAGGAGGACCTAATGCGCATTATAGCCTTTGGAGATATCCACATGGAGTATGCCGGTATTGAGAAGATCACCGGGCTTTCAAAGGCAGACCTGGTGATAATTACAGGAGATTTTACCAATTGTGGAGGGAAAAAAGACGCCTCAACCATACTTGATGTCATCCGGCACATTAATCCTAAAATATATGCTGTCCCTGGTAATATGGATAAGACATCAATCGGGAACTATCTGGATGAGATTGGCATCAATATCCATGGTAAAGGATTTGTTCTGGGGGACTTGGGAATCTTCGGTGTAGGAGGATCTAATCCCACTCCTTTTAACACCCCAACCGAGTTTTCTGAAGAAGCACTTGGGAACATTGTCAACAAGGCATACCAATATGTGACCCAGGCACGGATCAAGGTCCTGATATCCCACACTCCTCCTTTTAACACTGCTACCGATATGATTGGCGGCGGGGTCCACGTCGGCAGCACAGCTATCAGGAAATTCATTGAAGAAAAACAACCTGACTTTTGCTTTACAGGCCACATACACGAATCCAGAGGGGAAGATCGGATAGGGCATACTCAGATACTTAATCCTGGGATGCTGAGAGATCCGGGCTGGATAGAGTTCAACAGTCAGGATAATGGGAGTTTTGTCGCGCGGCTTAATTAGTGTCTGAACGAACAATCCGTTCAGACACAATGCGGAATCAACCCTTACTTCACTTCCTCAAAGTCAGCATCCACAACGTCGTCATCTCCTCCACCTTTGCCGCCCTTTTCACCTTTGCCGGATGTATCTGCACCGCCTTCACTGCCTGCCTGAGCAGCGCCTGCAGCCTGCTGATACATCATTTCAGCCAGCTTGTGAGAAGCCTGCATAAGCTCATCCTGGGCCTTTTTGATAGCCTCCAGGTCCGTGCCCTCCATGGCCTTTCTGAGATCTTTGATTTTATCATTGATCTGGTCTTTGGTGGCAGTATCTACCTTGTCTCCAAGTTCCTGCAGGCTCTTTTCCGTGCTGTAAATCAAGGTATCGGCCTGATTCCGAACCTCCACCGCCTCTCTTTGCTTTTTATCTTCCTCAGCGTGGAGTTCCGCATCCTTGGTCATTTTCTGAATCTCCTCCTCACTGAGACCACTGGATGCTTGGATTCTGATTGACTGCTCCTTGTCTGTTGCCATATCCTTTGCTGACACATTAAGGATGCCATTGGCATCTATATCAAAAGTGACCTCTATCTGAGGCACTCCACGGGGAGCCGGCGGGATTCCAACCAGCTCGAACTGTCCGATGGTCTTGTTGCCTGATGTCATCTCACGCTCGCCCTGAAGCACATGGATGGTTACGGCATTCTGGTTATCACCGGCAGTTGTGAAAATTTGACTCTTCCGGGTTGGAATAGTGGTATTTTTTTCAATCAGTTTGGTCATAACCTGACCAAGTGTCTCAATACCAAGGGACAGGGGAGTTACATCCAGGAGCAGTACGTCCTTGACTTCGCCTTTCAGGACCGCCCCCTGTATAGCCGCCCCTATTGCCACGACTTCATCAGGATTAACACCTTTGTGAGGCTCTTTGCCGAATAATTCTGTGACCTTCTCCTGGACCTTTGGCATACGGGTCATGCCGCCAACCAGTATAACTTCGTTTATGTCAGCAGGGGTGAGCCCGGCGTCTTTGAGAGCTATCTGACACGGATCTTCAACGCGGTCGATCAGATCCGCCACCAGGGACTCAAGCTTGGCCCTGGTGAGCTTAATGACCATATGCTTCGGACCGCTGGCGTCAGCCGTGATGAATGGCAGGTTAATCTCAGTCTCCGGAGTGCTCGAAAGTTCACACTTTGCCTTCTCAGCCGCCTCCTTGAGACGCTGAAGGGCCATCCGGTCCTGCCTGAGATCCAGACCATGCTCTTTCTTGAACTCATCTGCCAGCCAATCAACTATCCGAAGGTCAAAGTCCTCGCCTCCAAGAAACGTGTCTCCGTTAGTGGACTTTACCTCGAAAACTCCCTCCCCGATCTCCAGTATAGAGACATCAAAAGTGCCTCCGCCCAAGTCAAATACGGCAATCTTCTCTTCTGACTTCTTATCCAGACCATAGGCCAGAGCTGCCGCTGTAGGTTCGTTGATTATGCGCAAGACGTTTAATCCTGCAATACGGCCGGCATCTTTGGTGGACTGGCGCTGGCTATCGTTGAAATAGGCCGGCACGGTAATCACCGCGTCGGTTACCTTCTCACCAAGGTAATCATCAGCAGTCTGTTTCATCTTGCTGAGGACCATGGCTGAGACCTCAGCAGAGCTGTGCTGCTTACCCCCTATTTCTACACACGCATCGCCACTTGAACCCTGAACAATCTTAAAAGGGGCTATTCCCTTGGACTTCCGGACTTCTGCATCACCAAACTTTCTTCCGATAAGCCTCTTGACCGCAAAAACCGTGTTTTCCGCATTGGTAACTGCTTGCCTTTTGGCCAGCATTCCCACCAATCGTTCACCTTTATCCGTAAAGGCTACTACCGAAGGAGTAGTTCGCCCGCCCTCGGCATTATTTAGAACCTTGGGATCACCTCCCTCCATGATGGCCACACAGGAGTTGGTGGTCCCCAGGTCTATGCCTATTACTTTGCTCATGTTGAAAATCCTCCTTGTAAAAAAGCTTCAATATAAAAAGTTAGATCGAGTTGTAGTTTTACTGCTCCTAAAACTAAGCACTAGTTTTTTCTTGTCCACTCCCCTCTGTTGCATTTTTTGATACTATTACAAGAGCAGGTCTCAAGGTCCTTTCGTGAAGCGAATAACCTTTTAAGAGCTCTTTTATCACTGTATT
>JAYEFH010000110.1:0-3665 GCA_034658555.1 Thermodesulfobacteriota bacterium
TATCTGGTGTCTGGAGATGGAAAACGGCATGGCCCACAAGGTTGGCAAGACCCGGTATCTGGGGTTTGGGAGCCTGACAATGCGTGTTTTGCCGGAAAGCTATCTGATTGACTGGAATGCCCGATATTCCGGGGACAAGAATGGCAAATGGCGCAAACCATTGTCTGCCGATCAGTGGCTGAATTCCAAGGTGATAGCCCATCATTCCGAATTGCTGAAGGCCCTGAATGCTAAGTCCCTTTGATTGGATTCGCCGGAGTACCACAGGGCCGGAGCTCCTTGGCACCATCTCATATTTAGCAGAAGAAAGATCAGAGGAGCTGGATGCGTTGAAAAATGAGCCTCCAGCCCCTCCTTTTTCTGCAGATAGACAGCCTTGCGAGCGTTGCAAAATATACCGACGGCAGGATGATTCATCATACTGCAAGACATGTTCTTCTATCCTGAACAGGACAGAAGGGCTTGGGCGAATTATCAGAAATGTGGTCTGCTTGTGGGGCTTTGTGTCTGAATTACCTTGGCATCTGAATAATGAAACATGTAAAGATTTCACTAAAGGGGTTTATGTCCATGATCAGAACCGGTTTTTGTTGATAATACAGCGGCGTGGGTTAAGAAAGTGGTTGGAAGAGCTGTTACTATATCACGGCTCAGACATAAAGGGACTAATACAGATATTCCCAACCAAAGGACCTGGTTATGGAACTTGTATGGGAGATGTTTTGTGCAAGGCCATACATCATGAAGCCAATTTCCCTATGGATATGCTCAGGATTCGTTTTTATTCCAGTCCGTTGCAGATATTTAAGCCCCATCTGCGGGAAAACAGAGGAATGCTGACCTTTAGTGGAGAAGATTTTTTATCTATCTTGAATATGGGGGTAACATTCCGTCGCAATTTGAGGCCTGACGAACAGATTGAGATAAGGGACATGTTATTAAAACCCGGTCACAGGAATCTCCATTTCCAGTGGGGGCGGTTGTTGGGACGGATTGATCACGAGGCCAAGGATATGCTGGAGGCCTGGAGTATGCGCCATTGGCCCCGCGAACGTATATTTTTACTCTATGAAGTCCTCCCATATGTGGATATATTCCATGATTGATCTTATTCGATATCTGTGCATATGGCGGGTAAACAGGAGTCAGGGATGTATATCTGCGTATCCTGCCGTTCAAATCTCAAGGATCCTCGGCACGATCATATCCGAACATCTGGGGACCAAAGAGGCAAGACACTGGCGCAAGGCACTGAAGCGTTGGAAAAATTTTTGTACTCGAGATCAGAAAGAAGTAAAATATTATGATTTGCCGTCGGCATCAAATGCTCCATGGCCTGTTGAGGTCAGTATTGTGGCGCATACTTCCAAAAGGATCTATGGGTTGGGTGAGCCGTTAATCTGGGAGTTGAAACTCTTTGGGGAATGTGCCAGACACAGCTTTTTCCTTGAGTCAATTCTGCCCGCTATGGAAAAAGCGGGTTACACTTCAATATCTGAACTCAATAGAAATAACAGTCTGTGGGGACATTTCGACATCACTGATGTTTACTGCGCTCACGGACATACATGGGAACCAGTAGTTCAAAATGGACAACTGAACACCACCTATGACCCCAGTCCCTCCCAGTGGATAGAGGGGCTAAGCGAAAAAAAAGGAAACCACATCTACAACAGACTGATATGGGCGACTCCATTTGATCTGGATAATGTCTCTAAAGCATACCAGGAGCAATCACGGAATGTCGTATCCCTGAAACAGGGTCTCAATATGGAGTATCTGCTGAATGCCTTTGTAAACAGGTGCATGAAACTTGGTGCAATGTCTAAAGGCCATGCCGCTGACTTGACTGACATCCTTTCGCAAGAAGTGGTAGAAATATTGGATGAAGCCATGTCCCAGTCCAAACAACTTCCACACCCGAATTCCGCCCTCAATGCCGCGCCGGCACACATGCCCGGCCGTTGGACGGGTTATCAGGTTTTCGGACCTATACCCAGTATTATTATTCCATTTCTTAAGATTGCATCTATTCTGCACCTGGGCAATTATACACATTTCGGTTGCGGTACGTTCTATTTGGAATAAAGTTAGGTAGGCGTTTACAGTTTAGCAATTTCACACCCCAACCTTGACCCTGTATTTTACCTTGACCTCGCCGTCCCTGGGGACCGTCACATCGAACCTTATTGTAAGGGCATCTACCTTCTTATAAGGGTAATTGTTGCTGATTACCACCCAGTTCCCAAATAATGGTTCCACTACGCCCACGGTAATCTCTTCTTCTTTGTGATTTCTCAATGTTATCTCCCACTCAGATTCATAAAGCCTGGTGGTAATTTGCCTGTAGTCTGTTTGTATCCTCTCTGCTACCACATCAAACGTCTCACCAACTTTCAGCCTCACTTCCTCATTTTTTGGAGTATGCTCTATTCTATCTTCGCCTATAAACTGTAGGCTTTTATCAGAATCCTGCTTGTACAGGCGCATAATCCCTGCCGGTAGAGGCATGCCAAGACTATTGTCTTGTGAATTCTTTAATGTGATATAGACATTCACCGGCTGTTTTGGGTTTTGGTCCCTGTAACGTCTGATAAAATAGCTTTTCATCCCATAAACAAGCAGCTCTTTCTGAATCCGCGCATCAATCGCCTCAAACAAACTGATCTGTTTTGTCTGGTTGTCCTTTATTGTGGTTTTTCTCCGCAAGTCATATATATGATATTCAAAGAAGGCCTTTTCCTCAAATTGCTGCGCCCTTGCTCCCTTGCTCATCGCCATGGCATAGACTCTTTCATCCTGCATTCCTTCCTTGACCCGATTAACTGCACCTGCTACCAGTTTTAGGGCTGCATTCTTATAGGTTGCACCACTTCTGTTGTTCAGGCTTACCCAACCGGATATATCCGCGGATGTATCGTCCTTGTTCACGACAACAATATAATCCGCCTTCCAGGTAATATTATTGGTAAGATAAGAAACTTCCAGCTCGTGGGACTTTTTGCTCTTGTTATTATAAAGCCATGTGAGAGTCGGTTTTGCTATAAGGTTTTCAGGTATTTCGGGAAGGATCTTGTAGCCGGGATGTCCCAGATATATCTCATTGTTTATCTTGTAAATTTGCCCCTGATTATTGCTTAACAGAGTTGCTTCCACGACTTCATTTCTGTCCTGGAACTGATTCCAATCCATCAGCTTTATCTTTTTCCCCACATACTTATCAAGGAGCTTATCGGCATTCATAAGATCATATTCGTAATTCTGTTCAAGCACGCTGAAATCATCCGGGCGATTCAGTGATTTTGCGTGAACGGTTACAGGCATGATGTGGGAGGCAACATCCATAAATCTCAGATCCCCTTCACCCATAGGAAGCGCGACCTTGCGCGTATCCTTTATGAGGCCGAGGTTGCTGTTATACACTGTGACATAAACAGCTACCTGGTCATCAACCGTGCTTTTTAATACTGTCTGGCCCGCTGCTGCTACTGCTGATAAAACAAGCAGGATCACCGGGCAAAAAATGCAGGATATCTCTTTCATGGCTCCTCCTTTTGTCAGTTCTCGATAGCTCAGGAACCGCCCCCATAAGCGCTAACCTAACCCGCGGCTTTAGGGTGGTTTCTGCTTAGATTCCCCGCAAACCCTGAACCTTTGAACCCTGA
>JAYEFH010000111.1:0-14542 GCA_034658555.1 Thermodesulfobacteriota bacterium
TGAAGACGCTCATACGCGCGGGCCATAAACAGCAGCCCCATTTTATTGTCAGGTTCTTCTCTCAGAAGAATCCTGAATGTCTCAAGGGCCTTGAGATAATTACGTGAAGTAAAATACAGACGCCCCAAAGTCGCCCAAAGCTGCTTATCAAGCAGTTCCGGATGATCATGCTTCAAATCCTCAAGCACTTTGATTGCCGGCTGGACATCTCTATTCATCAAATATAAGGATACAAGCTCATTAACACCCCATATAAGATTATCTGTGTGATCTTCCCCGGTATTATCGCTGGAAAGTGCCACAAACCTCTTAAATATCTTAATGGCCTTATCTCGATCTCCCACAGCTAAAAGGGCCTTTTCATAGTTAGCTAAAAAGTCTGGATCATCTTCATATTGAGGTAGCAATTTATGGAAATGAGATAATGAACTCTTTGCTCTTTTCAGACGCAGAAGCCCACAAGCCAGATTAAACTCAAGGTCTTTTCGGTCAGGTTCAATGGCTAAAGCCTTTTGGAGATATATTATAGACTCATTAAACCTTTTTTGGGATTCCAGGCAACGGGCAAGGCTCTCTAAGACCTTTACCAAGGTCAAGTCTTCAGGGATATTCAGCAATTCATTCCCGGCAACGTGGAAGTTTTTCCCCCTGAGATTAAATTCTGTCACCAACTTATCATAGATTATGGCAGATCTATCACACTGACCTGAACAGCTCAGAAGTTTTGCAAGAATGAATAAAGCTTGAATATCATGGGGTCTGGCCTCCACAACATGCTCAAGTTCAGGTATAGCTTGACTTTCTTTATCTAGCCGCATTAAAACTAAAGCCAGTTCCCGTCTGGCTTCTACCAGACCTTGGCGACCTTTTAACAATTCTCTGTAAAGGGCTACAGCACCATCCAATTCATTTTTTTTTACCATTTCCCTGGCTTCATCCCAGACTAGTTGCCATGAAGGAGAAACCGTCTCATGAGTTACCTGAATCCTTGCCTGCGGCATGTTACTTTGAGAAATTTTCACCAAATCCTGCCCATTAGCAGTCGGTGCTAAAATGATGAGACATGAAAAAATGCCTACAAGAAGGTTTCTCATGTTAGTCCTGTTACGATAGCCATGTTGAATAAAGATTGCGACAAATAAAACTGTTATTATAATAATATATTTCTAAAAGGCACTTGCAAAACACTAGATCTTGTTCTAATGGTCTGTCACGGAATAAGTTATGCGGTATTCGGCATACTTCACGACAAGTCAAAAGTAGTTCATACTTTGTTAATCGTGTATTTCGGCAGTGAAATTTGAAAATGGAAATTAGGTAACACATCTGTATCTTTAGTATTTTCCCCAATTTCAAGTTTCGACTTCAGCATTTAATTCGATAATGCATATTTTTTTTAAAGGAAGTGTAAACTGATGAATGAAGGATACCCTATTTTTTAACTGGAGAATATACAATGGCGAGAATAACAATAGAAGACTGCCTGGGAAATTTGCATAACCGTTTTGAATTAGTACACCTTGCGATCGAGAGGGTAAAGCAATTGCGCAAAGGCGCCCAGCCCTCAGTTAAATGCAAAAACAAGGAAATAGTCCAGGCATTGAGAGAAATTGCCCAAGACAAAGTAAAATTTGAGAATCTGGAAGAATTGGCCCGAGAGGCAGAAGAGCAACGAATTTTTCAAGCATTACAGATAGATACCAATCAGACAGAAGGTTAAAAAAACCGCTTTTAGGCATTATAAATGAAAAAAGACTACTACGAGATTTTGGAGGTCTCCCAAGACTGCTCATCTGAAGAACTAAAGAAAGCTTACAGGAAGCTGGCCTTAAAATATCATCCCGATAAAAATCATGGTGATAAAGAGGCAGAGGAACACTTCAAAGAGGCGGCAGAGGCCTATGAAGTGCTCAGAGATTCGCAGAAAAGGCAGACCTATGACCTTTACGGTCACGAAGGAATAGCCGGAACGGGCTTCAGAGGTTTTTCCGGACCACAAGACATATTTAGTAACTTTGGCGATCTATTTGAAGACCTGTTTGGTTTCTCTACTACTCACCGAAGGCAGGGCGGATCTATGGGGCCGGAGGCAGGTGCTGATCTGAGATACAACCTTGAGGTTGCCTTTGAAGATGCTGCCAGAGGCACGGAGACTGAAATCGAGATAGTTCGTTTTGAATCCTGTTCCATCTGCAAGGGAACAGGTATGGCGTCCGGGAGCCATCCTGCTACCTGTCCTACTTGCCAGGGGAGAGGCCAAATAATAAGGTCAGAAGGCTTCTTCAGGATCTCCTCTACTTGTCCACGTTGTTCCGGAACCGGAACGATTATCACAAACCCATGCAAAACCTGCCAAGGCAAGGGCAGACTTCGGGAACGGCATAAGGTAAGGGTTCGCATTCCTGCAGGTGTAGACACAGGCTCAAGATTGCGCCTCAGGAGAGAGGGTGAAGCCGGTCTCAGGGATGGCCCCAGGGGGGATCTCTATATAGTAATCAACGTAAAACCCCACCGCCTTTTCGAACGTCATGGCAATGACATATATTTTCGCCTTCCTATTTCTATTGTCCAGGCGGCTATGGGAGACGAAATTGAAGTATCCACACTGGATGGACCCCGCAACTTAAAAATTTCGGCAGGGACCCAGACAGGAGAACACTTCAGGCTGAAAGGACTTGGCATTCCTGATATTAGAGGATTTGGAGCCGGGGATCAGATAGTTGAAGTTGCCCTTATAACACCTACCAAGTTAACAGAACGCCAATGTGCCCTGCTTCAGGAATTCGCTGATATTGAAAAAGAAAAAAAAGAAGGTGGCTTCTTTCGTAAACTGTTTAAACGATCCGAAACACATGGGCACTCCAGTCAGGAGAGGATGTCTTGAGCAACGATTCCTTTTCTCATCTCAATACAAAGGGCCGGGCTCACATGGTGGACGTAAGCCCAAAACCTATGACCCAAAGAGAAGCGGTTGCTTCAGGACGAGTAATAATAAGACCTGATGCCTTTAATCTTCTTGTTGACAGTAAGACATCAAAGGGTGATGTTCTGGCTGTCGCCAGAATAGCCGGGATCATGGCTGCCAAAAAAGTGGAAACCTTGATTCCTCTTTGTCATCCTTTAACTTTGCAACAAGTAGAGATTGACTTTATTCCAAATCCTGAAAAAAATGCCATAGAAATTTTGGCACGAGCAAAGGCAAAAGGCGCAACCGGCGTAGAAATGGAGGCCCTGACCGCAGTTTCGGTTGCTGCTCTGACCATTTACGATATGTGCAAGTCAGCAGAAAAAAGTATAACTATTGAAAAAATACAATTGGATTATAAAACCGGTGGGAAAAGCGGAACCTGGAAAAGAAAGTTGTAACCGTTCAAGGGTTCAAAGGTTCGGTAAACCCTGAACCTTTTAGCCTTTAAACCCTGAATCTTTGAACCCTTACAGAAAGTTCTTAGGAGAATAGTATCATGGAACAGGTCCAACTGGAATATTTTCGCAAACTACTCCAGAAAAAACTCGATGATCTTTTAGGGGAAGCGGACAAGACCCTGGAAGAAATGACTGACATGAACGACCACTTTCCTGACCCAACAGATCGGGCGTCCGTAGAGTCTGATCGTAGTTTTGAGCTGCGTATCAGAGATAGGGAGAGAAAACTCATAAAAAAAATCAAGAAGGCATTAGAAAGGATCGAAGAAGGGACTTATGGCATATGTGAAGATTGTGGTGAAGAGATAGGGGCTAAACGCCTTACGGCCAGACCTGTCACAACCCGTTGCATTGAGTGCAAATCCAAGCAAGAAAAAGAGGAAAAGGCCAAAGGCTTATAATGCTGCAGCTAAATATTGCTTTCCTTTGGCATATGCATCAGCCTCTGTACCTTGACCCGATAAGGGATCACTTTGTGATGCCCTGGGTCAGGCTACACGCTGTTAAGGCATACTCTGACATGATAGCATGTTTGGACTCCAGGCCTGAGGCAAAGGTAACTTTCAACCTTGTTCCATCCCTTCTTCTCCAAATTCAGTCTTATATACAGGGCAAAACCGATGACTTCCTGGAATTGAGCCGTCGCCCTGCCAACGAACTCTCCCCTTTAGACCAGGAATTCATCCTGACACATTTTTTCAGTTGCCAATGGCCCACTATGGTAGAACCCCAGAAGAGGTACCTGCAACTGCTTGAGTTGCGCGGAAGGGACTTTGGTCCATCTTATACTTCCCAAGTGAGAAAAAATTTTTCAACCCAGGATTATTTAGACCTTCAGGTCTGGTTTAATCTTGCATGGATCGGATTTTCCTCAAGAAACAACCCTTTGATTAGTTCTCTTTTTCAAAAAGGACAGTTGTTCAGCGAAGAAGAAAAGATGGATCTTCTGGACTTCCATCTTGAACTCATGAAAGGACTCATTTCCCGCTATAGTTCAAAATGGATCGAAGGACAAATAGAGATCAGTACCAGCCCATTTTATCATCCTATTCTCCCCCTGCTACTCGATACGGATTTTGGGAGAAGGCCCAGGCCGGAGAGCAAACTCCCTTTGCGTTTTACCTGTCCGGAAGACGCTAAAACACAACTGGGAAAAGGCAGACGCTACTGTAAGGAAATTTTAGGGAAGGCTCCTATAGGACTCTGGCCATCAGAGGGTTCTGTTGCCCCTGAGCTTATTCCCCTCATTGAAAAAGCAGGATTTTCCTGGACCGCAACAGACGAGGCCATCTTATTTAACTCACTTGAGAGAAATGAATCTCAGAGTCTATTTCAGCCTTATAGAGTAGAAATAAACGGTTGCAGCACAGACATGGTCTTTCGGCACCACAAGCTTTCAGATTTGATAGGTTTTGTCTATCAGAAAAACCATCCTCAGGCTGCAATCGCTGACTTTGTCTCCAGGCTGAAGGAAATCTGTAACGGCCTTCAGGGAATGGATCGTGCCCCTTTTGTTGCTATAATTCTGGATGGAGAAAATCCCTGGGAGTATTACCAGGACGGCGGTGAGTCCTTCTTGACAGGCCTATATGATGCAATTATCAAAGAACCAATGCTTGAACTTGTGACCATTGGTCAGTATCTAAAAAACCATCCGCCGACACACACCTTGCCGGGGCTATATACAGGTTCTTGGATAAACCATGATTTCGGCATCTGGATCGGTGGGCAGGACGAAAATCGGGCATGGGAAACCCTGGGCCGTGCAAGAAAGGCCGTCGATAATGCCGGAAAACAGGAAGACATAACTGAAGAGGCAGTAAATATGGCCATGGAATCTATTTATGCTGCTGAAGGCAGTGACTGGTTCTGGTGGTTTGGAGACCAATTCGAGACTGATTATGCCTATGAATTTGATCACCTCTTCAGGACTCATCTCAAAAAGGTCTATAATAGCCTTAATATGACAGTTCCAGAGGAACTGCTGAGTCCGATCAGGGTTCCAAGACCAGCAACGCCTACTACTGAACCAACGTGTTTTATACACCCACAAATTGATGGACGTGTGAGCTGTTATCGGGAGTGGAGAGGTGCAGGGTCACTAACCTTGGGAGGTCAGGGGGGAGCCATGCATTCAGGGGCGAGTTCGCTGGCTAAGATTGTCTATGGTTTTGATCTTGAGTCGCTTTACCTGAGGATAGATACCAGAGAAGGAAACTTTGATGCTTGGGAACTGAATCTCGGCATCAGGATTACAATCTCTTCTAAGGCTATAATAACTATCGAGCTGATCCCCTGCCGGTTTATAGACCCCATTGAGAAAAAATTCAGGGTCTTAAAAAATGGAAAAACCCTTGTTTTCCGCGAAACAGGTGTACAATGTTCTGTGAATGAGTCGGCAGAGGCGGCAATACCTTTTGCACTTCTGGGTTCCAACCCCAAAGATGAATTAACCTTTTATGTTGAAACAATAGAAAATGATTTGGTGAGAGACAGATGGCCTCGGGAGGGCTACATAGTGCTCCATGCACCTGACGAAGACTTTGAACGCAGACTCTGGCTGGTCTAAGGGCAACCGTTCAGACTCCCTGGTTGTCAAAAGGAAAGAGAATAATTATATTTGAGGAATTCCAAATGCCCGAACTACGCAGGGATACAATCATAGGCCGATGGGTTATTATTGCCAAGGAAAGAGGGAAGCGCCCCTATGACTTTGTCATTGAAAAAGACAAGATCAAGGGCGGATTTTGTCCCTTATGCCCTGGGAATGAACATACCACGCCGCCGGAAATTCTGGCCTATGGACGATCGGGCTATTCACCAAATGGACCAGGCTGGACCCTCAGGGTAGTTCCTAACAAATTTCCCGCACTAGTTATAGAAGGAGATCTGGACAAACGGGGCGAGGGTATTTACGATAAAATGAATGGGATCGGTGCCCATGAGGTTATAATAGATACCCCAAAGCACGACGAAACTATCCCTATGATGTCTCATGGACAGCTTATCCAGACTTTTTGGGCCTACAGAGACCGGATGGTGGATTTGGCACAGGATTCCCGCTTTCGCTACATAATAATTTTTAAGAATTTCGGCCGGGCTGCAGGTGCTTCTCTAGAGCATTCACATGCCCAGCTTATTGCTCTTCCTATCGTACCTCACCGGATACAGGAAGAGATCCAAAGCTCTTTGCATTATTATGAATTTAAGGAGCGCTGCATCTTCTGTGACATCATTCGTCAGGAAAAATCCCAAGGCGTAAGAATAGTATGTGAAAATAATGATTTTATCACAATCTGCCCCTTTGCGCCCCGTTCGCCTTTTGAGATGTGGCTGATGCCTAAAAGACACCAATCCTCTTATATTTCCATGAACGACGATCAATTCCACTCATTGACAGACCTTTTTCTGGAGACAATGCAGCGCCTCGACAAAGCCCTTCCCGAGGTCCCTTATAATTACATGTTACACACGGCTCCAGTACGTAGTCCTTTTCTGGAACACTATCACTGGCATATAGAAATAATAACTAAACTGACCATGGTAGCAGGATTTGAATGGGGTACCGGATTTTATATTAACCCCACCCCCCCTGAAGAATCCGCACAATTTCTCAGAGAAATTAATTTAGATTAATGAAATTTTACTGTATAGATCAAAACATTTGCTGTATATAAATACCTAAGTTGAGCGTTTAGCTGTTAACGTTTAGCTTTAAAAAATTAGGGCATTACGTTAATTAAAAATAACACCCAACGGATAAAAGCTTGTGATAGTAAACATCCTGCTTGTCAGGGCGGGCAGCCTGATAATCATTAAACTAATAGCTAACCGCTAATCGCTCAAATTAGAAAATATTAATAGTAATGGCCGGAAAGGTGATCTATGAATAAATACAAAATACTCGTAGTTGACGACGAAGAAAGTATTCATCTCCTTTACAAGGAAGAATTGGAAGAAGAAGGCTATGAAGTCTACTCGGCGATGAGCGGAGAAGATGCTCTTAAGGCCTTTGACGCTCAGGAACCGGATATTGTTATCCTGGACATCAATATGCCTGGTATGGACGGCATAGAAGTGCTGCGTCAAATGAAACAGAAAAAGCCCAGAGTGCCTGTTATTTTGAGTTCTGCCTATCCTGAGTATAAACAGGATTTGGCATCGTGGGCCTCGGATGACTATATAGTCAAGTCCTTCAATTTAGATGACCTCAAGTCCTCCGTTCGTAGAAATTTAGCTAAATATAGTTAATTGGTGTCTGAATGAAAAAGCCGTTCAAACACTAATTATTTATTTCCTGCCCAGGAATGTAAATCGTTACAAATGAGATAAAAAAGGGAATTTGTGCGGATGACTTCAGGAGATGAAGTCTTCTCGTTGTTCTTGCATCTTTGATGTTGGTATCTTAAGGGTCACTGTTTGATAACCCGAATCACCTGAAACGTAAACATTAATTCCATATTTCTTTTTCAAAAGCCGCAAGATATTAAGGGCAGGCTCTCTTTCTAAAGGCAAATTTATGGCCTTACCGTTGTGGCTGATGTTGAGGACCAAGTCTTTATCCTCCAGGGAAGTCTGAATCGACATTTCCATATTATCAAGCGTTAACATCTGTGTCATCAACACTTGACATAGAGCTAAAAACGCATTGGCCCATTCTGAATAATATCCATGGAGTGGCGGAAGATCAGGGGATAATGATATGTGCTTGCTTATTTTCCTGAAAAAGGAATAGAGGTCCAGAGTTCTTAGCTCATCTTCTATCAGGCTGTTCAAAGAAAACGGCACAGCAATTCCCATTGTATCCTTTTTCCTTCTACGACTGATGGCCCGAACAGATTCCGTTATTCGACCTGTTATGGTCTGAATTGATTCGATATCAGAGGTCCAAACCTTGAGCTGCGCTTTATCCAATGGAGTTTCAATACTGGACATTTTTTGAGTTATAAGGTCGAGACGCCCCATTATTGCAGATAAAGGATTTGCAATATTCTCAAGGAGATCATCAAACATTTGGCCAAAAATGAAATGCCTGTATTGTTGCCAATAGGTCTCTTCCCTGGCTTTTCCCCTGTCCTTGAGCCGGCGCAGTGCAGTAACATCACGACTGCGCAGAAGCAGACCTTTTATACCCTCATGGGTGGTTAAAGGCAAAAGCCAAATATTATAATATCTATGACAATCCGGATTATTTAGCCATGGCAAGTCACAAGGAAAAGCGGTTACCCTGACCTCTTTTCTATCAGCCAGGGCTTTTTCTACCAGTTCTTTAAAAAAACCTTTTCCTTCGGAACTATTAAAGAGTGAGCAGACCTCTGTAAAATGTTTCCCCTTAAGTTTTTCAGGATCTCTTGGCAGGCAAAATGGCTGATTAATATTGGAATCAACAATATTGAGCTTGGAATCAAAAATCAAAACGCCATCATCCAGGCTGTCTAAAAGGTATTGAAAATAAAATGAGCGGTTAAGTTCAACCTCAATGCCTTTAGCTAGGTCAGAAATAGAAAAATGCCAATCAACTACGTTTTTAAAGGCTATTCCACTCCTGAATTTGCCTTTTTCTTGTTTAACCCATCTAATTTGCCCTTTTGCAACATAATCGGTCTTGCGATTTTCTTCACCTGGCCGGAGAGTCACGGTTTCATGAGGACTGATAGGGTTATCAGACTCAATCTGTATACCATACGGACTCAGATCAGTTAAAGTTACACCCATTACAGACCCAAGAGCTTCTGTCTTCAAGCACAACGGCATATTTAACGGTATTCGAAAAAATCGACGCCGTTCTCTCTGGACTCCTTGCTGCACAGAGCCTCCTTGTGGGAAAACTGTCATGTTATGGGAAAAAAATTATTAAGATATTATATATTTGCAAATAAGATACCAAAACAAAATTTTTTCACCGGTTTAATACTGAGGATGCGGCCTGATATCCGGGCATCTTTACCAAAATAAGAAAAGCTTTTCTATAAAGGGAAAAGCTTTTCTATTATATTACAATTGTAACCGTTCACGTGATTACAGCGCCCGTTTTTACCGCAATCCATCTCACTGTAAGCGTTCACAGGGTGCTGCAGATGCTGGGGAGGGTACGCAGACATACTTCCTTGTACTTCAAGTGCCCGACAACAAAGCAGATGCGGTACCCTGTGAACGCTTACAAAAAATTTTACACGAATGGCTCTAGTTCTTTTGGCAGCTTTAGCTCTAAACTATCGTCAACTGAACCTCTGGCCGGCATTTCTACCCCAAAATCCTTTATTTTATAAAGAAGCGCCTTGTAACTTATTTGGAGCAGTTGAGTAGCCTGCTTGCGATTACCATTAGTCCGCCTGAGGGCCTCTTCTATTACTATTTTTTCAATGCGGATCAGACTCTTTTTTCGGATTTCCTTTAAGGGTGGAAACTGTACTTGTAATTCTTGTCTGCAGTTATCGAGTACGGAATTTATCAGGGACTCATCCGGGGTCCATACTTCAGCAACAGGTCGATCTTCCGATGTATGTCGGCCCATAGACTCAAGGATTTCTTTTTCAAGCAAATCAGTATCCTCAAGGACTATCAACCTCCTCACATAGTTCTCAAGCTCCCTCACATTTCCCGGCCAATGATATTCAGCAAATATCTTTTCAAGCTTACCGGAGATATCAATTACTCCACCCTTCGACAAGTTTTTGTATTTACGGATAAAGTGTTCAAGGAGGAATGGAATATCTTCTTTTCTGTCCCGAAGGGGTGGCACCACTATCTTTATGATATTGATCCGGTAATAGAAATCTTCTCTAAATCTCCCTTTTCTTACATCCTCATCAAGATTGTGATTAGTAGCTGATACCACCCAGGTATTGACATGAATATTCCTCACCCCCCCCACACGAGCGAATTCGGAATCCTGTAATACCTGTAGAAGTTTGGCTTGCAGGGCAACAGGCATATCGCCAATTTCGTCCAGCAGTATGGTTCCTTTGTCGGCTAATTCGAATTTTCCCGGCTTTGGCTGTACCGCTCCAGTAAATGCACCACGCTCATAACCAAACAGTTCGCTTTCCAGAAGCTCGCTTGGTAGCGCAGCACAGTTAACCTTGACCAGAGGATGATCCCGACGGTGAGAACGCTCATGCAAAGTACGAGCAACCAGTTCTTTACCTACGCCGCTTTCCCCGCAAATAAGTATGTTTAAGTCGGTGTCCACCACCTGATTGATCAGATCCTTGATACGCCTGATCGGTGGGCTATTGCCAATCATTAAGTCCATTTATTATTTAACTCGAAGAAAAACACAGTTTTGCAGTATAATCATACCCTTGATTGAGACAGAATATAAACTTAAAAAACAATAAAATTATAACAAGGAGATGAATTAAAATCAACAAAGTAATTATTTTTGGCTCTTAAGAGCCTTGTTTTTTTACTTCATTCAAATTAAAAAATATCTTGTTTTGTTCTCTTTAAATTATTATAAATAACCTTACAATTGAAGGATTTGTGAATTAATCAACTGATTCAAAATAACCTTATAGACTTATACAGGCTTGGAGGATGTGTTGCCTAAGATTTTAGAATTATCTGAAAATCAGGTCGGTTTTTTCTTAAAAGACCTGCCACAAGAACCCCAACAACTCCTACTTGTTGACGACGATCCTACCATCTTAAACTTATTGGCAGAATTTGTTTCCCGTTTGGGGCACCAATATCGTACAGCAGGTGACGGTTTGGAAGCCACGTCGTTGCTGGAGCAATCCTCTGCCACTATCGTAATTACTGATATCCTGATGCCCAGGATGGATGGAATGGAGCTTATTCGGAAAATCAAAAAACTCTGGCCTGAAACAGATATAGTGGCAATAACAGGATATAGTCGAGACTTTCATTACACTGATGTTATTAAAGCCGGGGCATGCGACTTTATTCGAAAACCTTTTAATCTGGATGAGCTGGAGGCCAAACTAAACAGGATAATCAGGGAACGTGGATACAGGGCCCTGCTGACACGACTTTCCATAAGAGATGTCCTTACAGACCTTTACAACAGACGCTTTCTTGACCAAAAGCTCGAAGAGGAAGCCCAAAGGGCTACCCGCCAAAACTATCCTCTTTTTCTAATCATATTAGACCTGGATAATTTCAAGGAACTGAATGATACCTTGGGGCATCAGGCAGGAGACGATGTGCTCCAGCGACTGGCTGGTGTGCTGAGTAATTCCATCAGATGTAATGTTGATATTCCGTTTCGCTATGGAGGAGATGAATTCGCCGTAGTGATTCCTCAGGCCGGCACAGAGCAGGTAAAACAGATAGCAGAACGTATACGGCGCAATTACCTGAACGAGGACATAGGTAAAACTTCACTTAGTTTAGGTATCTCCCGTTTCAGGAGAACAGACAGTGGATTGCGCGAAGACATTAACGATTTTATTCACAAAGCTGATGTTTCAATGTATACCGCAAAAAAAGAAGGGGGTAACAAGGTAATATTTCAAGAAGAAAAAAAAGAAGGTCCTTGATCACAGAATATCTAATTAATAAAAACTTTTTCGTAATCCTTAAAATCCTCGATTGTCCGCCCGGCACCCAGGACTACAGTTGTCTGCGGATCATTTGCAATGTTAAACGTAAGGCCGGTTCTCAAACTCAAGAACTGAGTGATGCCTCTCAGCAAAGCCCCTCCCCCTGTCAATGTTATACCGTTGGCTTCTATCGAGGCCTTGGTATCCGGAGACAAAGCCATAAGCACATCCTCCACCATCCTGGAAATAGCATCCAGAGGCTTTTCCAGAACAGGCATCATTTCCCGTGGGGTAATTACGGATGTTACCGGCACCCCTCGCAAAAAATGCTTTCCCCCTACGTTGTATTCTTGATCCAGGCCCTTTTCATCATCCCAGACCGCTCCTATCTCCCATTTAATTGTCTCTGCCGTGGTCGGCCCCACCACTACACCATGTTCTTCGGTCAACCAACGGACGATGGCATCATCAAATTCGTCCCCTGCCACCCGTAAAGTCTCGCAGTGTAGATATGACCACTTAGCTATTACCGCCACCTCAGTTGTGCCACCACCTATATCCAATACCATCTGCGGATCCTCTCCGTTGACGGGGAGCCCCGCGCCTATGGCAGCAGCCATGGTTTCTTCCAATAAAAAATTTTTCTTAGCCCCTGCCTCTTGAGCTGCCTCAAGTACAGCCCGTTTTTCCACCTGGGTGATATTAGAAGGGACACAAATTACCACCCTTGGGGAGAATATCCCCTTTCGTTCTTTTGCACGGTTCAGAAAAACCTTGATTAACTGACTTACTGCATCAAAATCCTCTATGATTCCGTCCTTCATAGGACGCATAGCCGTGATACCCTCAGGAGTCCGGCCCAGATACTTTTTTGCAGCAAGCCCCACCTCAATTACATATCCGTCATCTGAATACGCAATTACAGTAGGTTCATTTAGGACCACCCCCTCTCTCTGAACATAAATAAGGGTATTGGCCGTGCCTAAATCCATAGCCATATTCTGTTTTATTATATTTTTAAGGTTCTTAAGCGCCACGGTATCTCCATTCATTAATGATTCTGCTAAAAATACCCCATCTGCTGCGTTGTTTTGATTGCCTCGTTACTGCGACGTAATGACTCGATCAAGAGAAAAAACCAGGAGTTCTGCAAGGCCTCCCGGCCACCCTGACAAGTCTATATCTCCGGTAAGCAGCCACACCAATGTGCCTGCTTCAATCGGCTGGAAGAGCCCTATCAGCACAGGACCTCTGTCAAAGGGCTCACCGGGCCATAAAAAATAAGACTTGTGTTTATCCGCTCCATAGCGACTAAGCATCAAGTGCTTTCTGTATCTCAAAAGCCAACCGACAAGGCCTTCCTCTTCACTAAAATACCGACCTTCCAAATTAATCACTCGAGGTAATCCGGTAGTGGCCTTTATCATAAAGGCCTTTTTGTCCCTTTCATGAAAGGCTACAAGACCGCTCTTAAGTCCCAACAATTCTTTCAGGCTTGTCAACAGATGCTCTACTTTTCCTGAAAGGCCATGTTGCCATTTGTTCCAACGACGATAGAACTGGAGTTCACGGTGGCTTTTCCAGGAAAACCATAAATCAGAAGCTATTATTGCGCAATTTTCTAAAATGCGTTGTTTCTTTTCAGGAAAGGAGTAACGATTTTTGCTGTCTACCATCAAAACCCCTGCACCTCGGAGTAAGGGAGTTGCAAGAAATGCCTTTATATCAACGTTTCTGCTGTAAATACCAAGTGTCCTGGTATCTCTATCGAAATTGGTTACGTGCAGCCTCTTCCCCTCCCGTGCAACCCAGCCTATCAGCCCTTGACCAACCCCTATATCGCACTCAGACACTATATAAGGGCTGAGACTCTCCCATGCCGCCAGGTGGAGATCATCCCCCTGAAGACCACGGATAAACAGGGCGGCAGTGAAGGAATCAAAAACATTTGCAACCAACTGGACAAGATGCTTAAGAGAAGCAGGCATAAATAGCAGGACCATATGGCGGGGTAAGTACACCCAACTCGGTGATTATGGCGGTTATAAGATGGTGAGGAGTAATATCAAAGACTGGGTTTTGAACTCCCACACTTGGGGCGGCGATCTCCTTTCCGGCAAAAGTGGTAATTTCCCCGGGCCCACGCTCTTCTAAAGGGATCTGATCTCCGGACGGAGTAGCAGTGTCAATAGTGGAAACAGGGGCAGCCACATAAAAAGGGATGTTATTAGCTTTGGCAAGTTCAGCTACGGAGTAAGTCCCGATCTTGTTGGCAACATCAGCATTGGCTGCAATGCGATCGGCCCCAACCACCACAGCCTTGATCTGCCCTCTTTGCATCAAAAAACCTGCGGCTCCATCCACAACCAGAGTAACTGCTATCCCATCCCTGATAAGCTCCCAGGCGGTAAGCCTGGCACCCTGAAGCCAGGGACGGGTCTCATCGGCAATGACATTAATCTCCTTGCCCTCAGAAATAGCAGCCCTGATAACTCCAAGGGCCGTTCCATATCCACCGGTAGCAAGGCCGCCTGCATTACAGTGAGTGAGCACGCCGCCCTTTTCCGGTAAAAGGGCCTGACCATGAAATCCTATGGCCAGGTTGGCCC
>JAYEFH010000112.1:0-3636 GCA_034658555.1 Thermodesulfobacteriota bacterium
GGCATAAAGGCCGAAATAAGTGAGCTTGGCTGCTTCTGGATGCCCAAATACCCCGAATACTCCGCATTCTTCACGCGGTGATCCTGATGGCAGAATTATCATAACGGTAACCGTTCACGTTTCCTTTCGGGCCTCTCCTGTTCAACAATGTTCAGGATATCCTCCCTGGTAAGGGACTCGAAATAGAGTTTATCAGAGGTATCATAATCAGTGCTGACCGTCTCAGGATTGCTGTTGATCATAATGCTCTCTATGCCCATTTCCTTAAGGGCAAATGAGGCGTGAACACAGCAATAATCAAATTCAATCCCCTGGCCGATCCGGTTAGGGCCCCCTCCCAGGATTACTACCTTTCTTTTCTTTGAAGAGCGGATCTCATTTTCCTGCTCATAAGTTGAATAGTAATAAGGCGTATAGGCCTCAAACTCGGCAGCACATGTATCCACCAGCTTGTAGACCGGTTCTATCCCATTTGACTTCCGTATCTCCCTTATGACCTGCTCGTCGGTATCAAAGATGCTCGAGAGCAGAACATCGGAAAAACCGTATTCCTTTACCTTAGCGATTTCATCCAGGGTATATCCAACGGCGAGTTTGGCAGCTATCTTGGCAATGGGGAAGCCGGTAGCCTTGGAGGCCAGGGCCGATCTTCTGGATACCCTGGGATTCATCTCAATGACCACCATTTCGCCATTTTTGGGGTGAATGGCAAATTGGATATTGGAACCGCCGGTCTCCACGCCGATTTCCCTGATAATGGCAATGGCTGCATCGCGCATGGCCTGATATTCTCTGTCTGTGAGGGTCTGCGCCGGGGCCACGGTAATGCTGTCACCTGTGTGAACACCCATGGGATCAAAATTTTCAATGGAGCAGATGATGACCACATTGTCTTTGAAGTCCCGCATGACCTCCAGCTCATATTCCTTCCATCCTATGAGGGATTCCTCTATAATGATCTCGGAAATCATGCTGGCGTCAAGGCCTGCCTTGGCAAGGTCCTCCATCTCCACCCGGCTATAGGCCACACCGCTGCCAGCCCCTCCCATGGTAAAACTTGCTCTGACAATCAGGGGATAACCGATTCTTTCCGCAATTTCTCTTGCCTGATCCATGTCCTTTGCGATGCCGTTCTCAGCCACGCGCAGGCCGATATGGCTCATGGCGTCACGGAATTGCTCCCTCTCTTCGGCCTTGCGAATAACCGGAATCGAGGCACCGATCATCTCTACTCCCAATTTTTCCAGGAGCCCGGTCCCGGCAACTTTCACTGCCGTGTTAAGGCCTGTCTGGCCCCCAAGGGTCGGGAGAATGGCATGGGGCCGTTCCCGTTCAATTATCTTTGCTACAATCTCAGGCGTAATCGGTTCAATATAGGTGCGATGGGCTGTTTCAGGATCTGTCATGATCGTGGCGGGATTACTGTTTACGAGTACGACCTCGTAGCCTTCTTCCATCAGGGCCTTGCATGCCTGGGTTCCTGAATAATCAAATTCGCACGCCTGCCCGATAATGATTGGACCTGAGCCGATAATAAGGATCTTATTTATGTCTGTACGTTTTGGCATGATATGTGGGTTGCGGGTATAAATGAAAGCTCTTTCCAGACTATTCAATCCTACAGTAGTGACGTCTCTTTCTGTAGATTTTGGGTCTTTTGATCAGTCGCTTCCTGGTATTGTAAAGCCAGGACTGGACCTGCCGTATTAAAAACGTTCTGGAGAGAATATCAAGATATCTTTTTACCGTGGTGTCAGATGTTGCAAGGCTTCTTCCTGACTCCGAGGCATTGAAAATCTGGCCGTGATAATAGGACGGCATGGTCCAGAAACGCCGCAGCATGCGTCCCGGTATCCGGCTATACATCTTTCTTAAAACTCCAAGATCTCCTCCTTGAAGTCCTTCATCTCTTTGTTGATGGCTTCATTGGCCTTTTCCATACGAAGAAAGCCTTGTTGGTCGAGACGATAAACTCTCCGAACACGCTCTTCAGGGTATCGACCCGCTCTTCAATCGCTAATGGTATCACTATTCCTCCTGACAAAACTACCAACGTCCCCCATTTCGTCCCCTATTTCTTTACGAATGGGACTACACAAACGATGGAATCTATGAGTATTCCTCCGCGACATCTGCCGTCACAAGCCATACTTACAACGAACCGGGAAAATATGTAACTGCTTTCAGAGTCACTGACAATGATGGCAAGACCGGGATTGACTTGCTGGACATTACTGTTGAACTTCAGGTTGGACTTTCCATCGTCGACCCTGACAAGACAGTCAACCCAACTGACGGCGAAGAGATCGGCATTGATGTGACGTTAAATGCGTCCGTCCCTGCTTCCATTCAAATAAGGAACAGCGCAGGTATAACCATTCTTATCATACCGGTGACTACTCCAACAAGTTCCCCAGACCGGTATAACTGGGACGGGAAAGATGACAGCGGATTTATCGTCAACGACGGCGTGTATTATGCAATACTCCGGTATCAATATGGAGGGGGATGGAAGAACTACGATCTTACCAATACCACCGGGGGACAAAGGTACAGTTTTCCCTTCGGCTCAGGCTGCGACACAAGAGACAATATCCGTTCCACATTTGACCCATTTGAGGATGATCTGCTCCCCATGGGCTTCAGGCTCTGCTCCGCGCAGAAAGTTACCGGGTTTATCGGGCCTCTCTGGGGTGGTGGAGCTGAAACCCGCATCAGGACCCTTCTGAATCAGGAAGCATTTTCAGCAGGAGAGCACACCATTTACTGGGACGGTCTGGACGATGACGGCAATGTTGCCGAACCACCGCCCGGCGATAGTCTGATTACCGGGTTCTGGCGTTACAGCCTGTCTGATAATGCCATCTATGTCACCGGGGGCAGGCCGGTGGTCACCAATGTGAGCGCTGACCCCAACTACTTCAGCCCGTTTAGCGAGAAATGCGACCAGTACGGCAACGGTGAGGGGATCAACCTGACCTACACGGTTTCCGAGAATGTCTCATCCGTGAAGTTGCGAGTTTACAGTCCCGAAACAGGGCGGATTGAGCGGGAGATTATCAACAACACCGTTACAGCCGGCGAGCATACCATTTATTGGGACGGCAAAAACGGCTCTGGAGAATATGTGGATATCAGTGACTATCAGATAGGCGTTTTTGCCAAGGATACGGAAGGCAACACGTCCATGTGGCGTTATACGTTAGTTCGGATTGACTATTAAAACAGATCAATTTGCAATCAAGTTACGGGGGATAAGATGGTTAAGAAAAGATTGTTACACTCAATAGGAGCCATCCTTACAGGAATAGCGATCATTACATTTGGGCCTTGATCATCGTTTCGGCCAATACGATGTTAAACCGCAGAATATCGAACAAGGAATTATGAATGTCGAAAGGATGACTTTAAAGTCCTTCATAATTCGAGATTCCTTGTTCGATATTCGACATTCAAATGTCAGTTAGAGTGGCCCAAACGATGATCAAGGCCTACATTTGTTTTATGCAATCATTCCGAAGCGTACAACAAGCCATGGGATCAGGGGCATCAGTGTTGTAATCCGACTGGTGGAGAAAGCGGCTGGGGTAAGTATGATTATGATGGGGTATTTCAAGGGGAGTTCACCAGCAAAGA
>JAYEFH010000113.1:0-3626 GCA_034658555.1 Thermodesulfobacteriota bacterium
TCGGTTCTGATACGGGTTGGCAGGCCAAGGTTCGCAGGTCCATCGAATTCTATTGGAGTGGTGATCTTACCAGTGCATTTTCCAGCCTTGAGGGAGTGCCTGAAGATATACAAGATCCGCGTTTTTTTACTTATCGTGCAGGATTGCTTCTTACCGTTGGCTGTGTTGATGAAGCAGATGTTGATATTAAGAAGGCGCTCAATCTTGATCCATCAAATAGTCAGGCCATTACCCTTCAGTCTGTAATTGCCGTTGTGCAAAATCAAAGGGACCAGGCCCTTGACCTTGCGAGGAAAGCCGTGGAACTGGCCCCCGAATCACCTGCAGCAAGGGTTGCGCTTTCATACGCGCAACAGGCCGATTTTAATCTCCAGGACGCTTTGTCCAGTCTCAAGGAAGCTGTGGAACTGGGTCCGGAAAATGCCCTTGCATGGTCTCGATTGTCAGAACTACGGCTGTCTTTTGGAGATCTCGACAAAGCGTTTGAGGCGGCAAAGAAGGCTGTGGTCCTGAACCCCAACATTTCACACACACAGACTGTTTTGGGGTTTTCTTATCTTACTCAGATCAAGATAAGTGATGCAAAAAATGCTTTTAAAAAGGCGATTGAGCTGGATCAGGCAGCTCCGCTTCCGCGTCTTGGACTTGGATTGGCAAAGATCCGTGATGGGGATCTGAAAGAAGGCCGTGAGGAGATTGAGATCGCATCGAGTCTTGATCCTGACAACTCGCTTATCCGAAGCTATTTGGGTAAGGCATACTATGAAGAAAAATGCGACAAGCTGGCCAAAAACCAGTTTGCCATGGCAAAGGAGCTTGACCCGAAAGACCCGACGGCCTGGTTCTATGGTGCGATCCTGAAACAGAGTCAGAATCGTCCGGTGGAGGCATTGGAGGACCTGCAGAAATCTATAGAGCTGAACGACAACCGGGCTGTTTACCGCTCACGTCTGATGCTGGATGAAGATCTTGCGGCACGGAGCGCCAGCCTCGGGCGCATTTACAATGATCTCGGATTTCAACAACTGGCCTTGGTGGAAGGCTGGAAGTCGGTCAACACCGATCCGGCCAACTACTCTGCACACAGGTTCCTGGCTGACTCATACGCCGCCTTGCCGCGGCACGAGATTGCCAGGGTGAGTGAACTCCTGCAGTCTCAACTCCTGCAGCCTATCAATATTACCCCGGTTCAGCCCAGTCTCGCGGAAAGCAAGCTATTCATACTGGAGGGAGTCGGCCCATCCGATCCATCCTTTAATGAGTTTAACCCGCTGTTCGAACGTAATCGGTTAGCATTGCAAGCCAGTGGCGTTGTAGGGGGAAATAGTATTTTAGGTGATGAACTCGTTCAATCAGGCTTACAGGGTAGGTTTTCCTATAGCCTTGGTCAGTTTCACTATGAAACGGACGGATTCCGGGCCAACAATGATCTAAAGCAGGATATCTATAATCTTTTTACACAGGTAAGCCTGTCTTATCGATCAAGCCTTCAACTAGAATTCCGATCCGAGGAAAAGAAAAACGGAGATTTATTGCTTCGCTTTGATCCTGATAATTTTTCAAAAGCCTTAAGGGAAAATCGGGACGACGATTCCATTCGACTCGGATATCATTTCGCACCCTCTGTGGACAGCGACATCATTGCTTCGTTTATTTACAATGATGGTACACTCAGACGAACTGATAATAGAGTGCTGCAAGAAACACCTTCAGGACCTGTAGTTTGGAATGAGGACCGTAATGATGACAATAAAGGTTATACTGCTGAAGCACAGTACCAGTCACGAAAAATTTCATATAAGTATATACTTGGGATAGGTTATCATGAAAACGATTATTCCAAGGATCCCGGTGTTAGTATAACTCTCGGTCCCAATGTATTGGACGAGTCGTCCAAGGAGGATTATACGACAAGGCACCCAAATGCCTATCTTTACTCCCACATTACCGTAGTGCCAAATGTAACTCTGACGCTCGGTGTGAGCGCCGATTCGTTTGATTGCAAACATATTGATATAAACCATCTAAACCCGAAATTCGGTCTAACCTGGAATCTGTCCCCTAAAACCACATTACGGGTCGCGGGGTTCAGGACCCTAAAAAGGTCCCTCGTATCCAACCAGACGATCGAACCCACACAAGTCGCCGGATTTAACCAGTTCTTTGATGACGTGCTGGCTGCAGATTCAAAGCGCTATGGCATCGGTTTGGACCACAAATTTTCGACAAAACTGTTTTGCGGTATAGAGTTTACTGGTCGAGACGTGGATGTCCCTGAGGTAGACCACGAAGAAGACCAGGATGAGTTGCTACACCGGGCTTATTTATATTGGACACCTGATAAGCGATTTGCGATAGGAGGCGAGTACCAGTATGAGCGATTCAAGCGCGACCGAAGTATGGATCCCAGCAAGCCCAATAAACTGAAGACCCAGCGCCTGCCATTAACGGCCAACTATTATCACCCGAATGGGCTGTTTGGAAGGCTTATGGCAACCTATGTTGACCAGGAGATTGAACTTCCGGGCGTTAGCGTTGATCATGACTATGATACCTTCTGGGTGGTAGATGCTTCGATCGGGTATCGCCTCCCCAAACGTTATGGAATCATAAGTGTTGACATGAGAAATCTATTTGATCAGGATTTCAAATTCCACGACATTGAATTTCAGAGTGGAACGAAACCGCGGAATGTATGGATACAGCCTGACCGCATCGTGCTGGTCAGGTTAACGTTGTCGTTTTAGATCACAGCCCGGCAAAAGACTGGAGGCGGTATGTTAGAGCATCGGATGTTGGCAACAGAGTCCCTACATTAAACTTATGGGTGAGTAGTAAAAGGAGGAAAAACGAAATGTTACGCACCAAACTGACAATGATCATGGTTTTTGTCCTATCCTTGGGATTAATGTCTTGTTGTCTGGCATCGGAGAAAGTCGGCTTAAGCCCTGGAGTTAAAGAGAAAATCACCGAGGTGAAAGCAAAGGTAGTGATCCTGGTCGACGAGAAAGGGAACATCGTTGTCACTAACAATGATGGTAAGAGACTCAATCCTTGCACTATAGAATCATCTGAAAGACAGTGCAAGGGACTGCAAAAGGGCTACGGAGTCGAAAACCTTAACGGCATCACTATCCTTCAGAGCAAGGGCAGCCCGTGGTGCATTACTGTCTACGACATGCAGGGCATGGCTGAAGAGTACTGTTGGGAGTGGTAAGCCTACAGGATAACCTTGGCTGTACTTACAGGACTATAAGATCACCTTAATGGCCAGAGAAATTGGAAAACGTCCCCATTAACAAACGAGGCGTTTGATCCTGTTATTGATGTGGTAAAGGGGGCCTGAGTGGTAGAACTGAAGAAGGTCTTGATCATCGTTTGGGCCATGAATCAAAATCGCCATCAGTCCCCCGGGGGACTGATGGCGATTTTGTAATGATCGATAGACTACCCCTTAATCATCTCAGCCACAGATGGGAATCTGGTAAGATCAGTATGCGGAAGAAAGAGGGAACCGGTTAGCTGGTTCATAAAATCTCCACGCACATTCATCTCGAGATAAGTTATCTTATCGCAGATTTCCTCCACCTCTTTTCTGGCATTTCTCCATGTGAGGGCCTCAATGG
>JAYEFH010000114.1:0-3624 GCA_034658555.1 Thermodesulfobacteriota bacterium
GCCTTTTTAATATCTTAACCTTGTGATAATCCAACAGGAAGGCAGGACCAATGACCACTCCGGGCGAAGCCCCTATTCCTTTTAAAACTACAGAATCACCTTTTTCTTCTGACATCTTGATCAATCCGATTCGCCAAAGCGACTTTTTACTAAGTTCTTAAGGTCTGTCACTGCCTGGTTTGAATCCGGACCAACCGCCCTGACTGTCAGGACGCTCCCATGAGGGCAGGCAAGGGTCAGGACATCAAGAATATTTTTCCCATCTACTTTCTTTCCATCTTTCACAAGCCATACATCAGCATTAAATTCACTTGCCTTTTGAGCAAAACGGCAGGCTGGACGGGCATGGAGTCCCAGCCTGTTATATATAATTACAGTAGCTTCACATTGCATGATTTCACCAGTAAATTATAAATCGTATAGTAATAAAGACTGCATACTACTGGGAAAAAACACAGCAGAGGCTTAACGGGTAAAGATTTTGAATCCTCATAAACTACAGTTGGAACATCCACGCTGGAAGAGCTTTTTCTTTACCCAGCGGATGCCATATTTGAGCAAGGCCTCTTCGTCATTAGATATGGCCTCTATCACCTCCTCAGACTCCATGTAGCGATCAAGGTTAGGGCCCTCCAGGAAATATTGACGGAACCTGTCCATGTCATAACATCCCATGTGAAAGATATCGATCTGATCCGCGTTCAGATACGCTATCCCTGCCACTGTCTTGGCCTGAAGTATCTCCCCAAAAATGTCATTCATTTCATTATATTGCTCAAGGCCTTCATTTTCCTTCCAACTCCTGACAGTCCATTCCTTTCCGTCCTGAAAACCCTCACAATCCGGCTCCCTGACAATATAATAGAACTCCTCCACTCCCTCCCTGTCCCGGCTTCGGCAGGCCATTCTGGCAAGGGGATAAGTGCGGCATGCACCAGGCCTGTCTTTATAAATCGTACATCCTTTTTCCTCTTCCAGAAACGGGCATTTTAAATAGGGATCTTCCATCTTGACCAACACTACCGGAAGCCCTGAATTCTGTCCGACATATATACTTGTATAACGTTTTAGAAAATCTCCGGATTTCATACCTAAATGATTCTTGAGCCTTAATATGTCATAAGGCATGAGGATCAGGCTTAAATCATAACAACAGTTTGTAAAACAGCCCTTATCCGGTGTGCAGGAAAAGCAGAAGGTATCCTCATCCTTTAATTGTCTGGATTTGTCAATATAAGCTTCAGGTCCTTGAGACATGAATTGAGTCTCCTAATAAGATAATATTTTTTATTTTGCTGAAAGTACCCCATTCCCGGCATCATTTCAATTTTTTCGTCCATTCGACTCCAGTGGCCCTCTCAAGGCCATCTATGACGATCTCCTGTTCCTCCGGTGTGATAAAGGCATGCATGGGAAGGGACAGCACTTCCTCTGCGGCCTTTTCTGCATGGGGAAAGGAGCCTGGTCCAAGTCCCAGGCCTTTAAAGGCAGGTTGAAGATGGATCGGGACAGGGTAATGAATGGCAAAGGGAATGCCTTCCTGTTTGAGAAAGGTGGTCACCCGGTCCCTCAAGCCTTCGGGGATTCTCACTGTGTACTGGGCATACGCGCATGTCCTGTCCTGCATTACTGCGGGGGTCTGTATTTCCGGTATTTTTTGGTTAATCAGCTCTGAATAACGGCCGGCAGCTTCCTGCCTGGCCTTAATTTCTTCTTCAAAGTGGGCAAATTTGGCCAGGACTATTGCTGCCTGGATGCTATCCAGCCTGGCATTAAGACCTATTTCTTCATGCTGGTATCTGGCCCTCTGGCCATGGACCCTGAGACACCTTATCATATCCGCCTTTTCCGGATTATCAGTAAAGACCATGCCCCCGTCCCCATATGCTCCAAGGGGCTTTGAAGGGAAAAAAGAGGTGATACCCATATCGCTGAGGCCGCATGACATCCGGTTTTTGTATCTTGCCCCAAAGGACTGGCAGGCATCCTCAATCACAAACAGGCCAAACTCTGATGCAATTTTATTGATTTTGTCCATATCAGGACACTGACCATAAAGGCTCACAGGCAGGATGCCCCTTACCTTGGCCCCGGCCTTTTGCCTTGCAGCTAAGGTGTCCCGCATCCCGCCAGTGTCAAGATTAAAGCTTTTAGGATCTATATCCACGAATAAGGGCTTTGCCTTCAGAAGGGCTATGACTTCCGCAGTGGCTATAAACGTAAAAGGGGTCGTGATGACCTCTTCTCCGGGCCTCAGATCCATGGCCATAAGGGCAAGGAGCAGCCCGTCCGTCCCTGAGCCCACCCCTATCGCATGCTTGATACCCACATAAGCTGCGAGAGCTGTCTCCAGGTCCTCCACCGGCTTGCCAAGTATGAACTGGCTCTTTGTAATTATCTCCTGGATGGCCGAGTCTATTTCCTGTCTATAGCTTTGATACTGCCTGCCTAAATCAACAAATTTCATATTTTTATCCTTTCGTAAGAGCTCTGCCGATAGCCTGGGCGGCAATTTCTATATCCGATTCGGTAGTTCCTCGCCCCAGGGTAAGGCGAAGGGTCCCCATAGCTACTTCCGGCGATACTCCCATGGCGGCAAGCACATGGGAGACCTTGATTGCTCTGTCGTGGCAGGCCGAACCGGTAGAGGCCATAATCTCCGGGGCCTGGACCAGGATCTTTGCTCCATTCTTGCCGATAAAACCGATGCTCAGGGTATTTGGAATTGTATTCTCAGGATCACCATGCCTGATTATGGGATGGCCCAGCTCGGATAATTCCGCATAGAGCCTCTCCCTGAGACCTGTTTCCCTTTCCGCCTCGGCCTTAATGTCCTTGGCAACAAAATCACAGGCAACTCCCAGTCCGACTGCCAGGGGAACCGGCTCTGTGCCGGGGCGAAGACCCTGCTCCTGGCCTGCGCCGAACATGAGCTGACCAAGGGGTGCGCCTATTCTGCAATAGAGTGCGCCTATTCCTTTTGGCGCATAGAGCTTGTGTCCTGCAATACTCAGGTAGTCTACTCCAAGGTTCTTGACATCTACAGAGATCTTGCCCACGGCTTGGGCCGCGTCTGTATGGACCAGCACCCCACGCTCGCGGGCCAGTTGCGAAATCGCAGCTACCGGCTGAATAGCCCCAGTCTCATTATTTGCCAGCATCACTGAAACCAATACTGTATCAGGGCGTAAGGCCCTTTCAACTTCCATGGGATCTACAATACCCTGACTGTTTACCTTTATAAAGGACACGTCCCACCCCTGTTCAAGCAAATGCAGGCAGGGGTTCATAAGGGATGGGTGCTCGATACTGGTGGTAATGATATGCCGCCCTTTGCCGGACATGACTTGGCATACGCCTGTTATAGTTAAATTATTGCACTCTGTGCCTCCGCTGGTGAAGAGGGTTTCATTAGGATCTGCGTTGAGCAGCGATGCCACTTGGGCCCTGGCGGATTCCAGGGCCTTCTTGGCCGTTTGGCCGAACCTGTGTCCGCTGCTGGGATTGCCCCATTTTTCTTCCAGAGCAGCGTTAACGGCTTCCTGCACCGGCTTTGCAACCGGTGTGGTTGCGTTGTAATCAAGATATATTTCAGACATTTCTGGAGGAAACCTCCTTTTTTTT
>JAYEFH010000115.1:0-2051 GCA_034658555.1 Thermodesulfobacteriota bacterium
CCCGGCGGCCGGATCGCTCAGACATCCCTGCCTTGGCTGCCGCCGTCATTTGGGGTTTACCTTTTTTTCGTGCTGTCATATATACCTCGACCTGTTCTGAATTAATGGATTTGCCCGACACCAAAAATCTCCCTTTAAAAAGTTGTTTTTGGGGCCAAATTATACCAAGTCGAACCGGACAAGTTAATTGTCACATAACACACTAGTGACAAACAAGAAATTGCCTTTGACTCAAGATATGTACGATATGTACGTCTGTTGGCTCTGTCCGAAACAGCAGGTCATGCCTGGACTTCCGCGGCGGAAATAGAAGTAATGGAGTTTCGGTAGAGGATGTGTGTAGCTACAATATGCATATAACTATGTGATGTTTTCCCCAATACTGATGCAGTGTTTTGAATTCAAGGCCGAGGGTTTATGCCATCGGCCTTTTTTTGTTGGCTTAAGCATACAAAGTTTTCCTAATATGTAGTCAGAGAGAAATCCGGATATTTTGGATGAAACTTAACCCATTGTTTTAAAGGCTAAAATTTTTATGGGAGGGAGTTGGCAGGTTTTTTGCTTAAGGGTTGGCTGTGAATCGGAATTCTTTAGACAAGGAGGCGTGATGTTGAGAAGATTTTTTAATTGGCGCAACGGGAGAGGAAGATTTGTTTGTTGTCTTACATTCATTGTGATTCTCATGTGTTGTGGGATTGTTCCGGAGAGTTCGGCAGCCATTGCCGTTGTAAACTGGAATGTGAGTCCGGATCCGGATATTGATGGATATATCGTTTACTACGGTACTCAGCCACGACAGTCCGACTCCGACTTCGAGTACGAGTATGAAGAGCCTTGTGGTGATATCACAGAATGCATACTTGATTCCCTCGATGATCAAACGACCTATTATATTGCTGTACGAGCATATGACTGGTCCGGACAGTTCAGCGATTATTCTGATGAGGTCGTGTTTAATGGATATCTTGGTCCTGGATATGACGTTGACGTTTTTTCCATACCTCCTTTTGAGATGAGTTTTGTACGCGTGGACAGTGAGGAATTGTATGGTGAGGACGGTCGAGGTGAGAATGCCATTGATGGGGATATATCAAGCATCTGGCATACGGAGTGGTGTTACGCTGATCCGGTGTATCCCCATGAGATTGTGATAGATTTGGGTTATGACCGGCAGGTATGTGGATTCAGTTACTTGCCCCGTCAGGATGGATCGTACAATGGCGGCATTGCTGCGTATGAATTCTATGTGAGTATAGATGATCAGAACTGGGGCAATCCGGTGGCAACGGGAGAATTCCCTCGCACTCACGACAAACAAGAAGTTGCCTTTGACTCAAGACATGCACGATATGTACGTCTGGTGGCTTTATCCGAAGTAAGGGGTTATGCCTGGACTTCCGCGGCGGAAATCGAAGTAATGGAGTTTCGGTAGAGGATGTGTGTAGCTACAATATGCATGTAACTATGTGATGTTTTCCTCAATACTGATGCAGTGTTTTGAATTCAAGGCCGCTGGTTTTTGCCATCGGCCTTTTTCTTTTGGCAGGCATACGACACGGATTGTGAGGAGCAAGGCATTAAAGATAATCAACCTGAGTCAACCGGATAGGCATGGTTGAAACAGTTCTTTGCCACGGGGTAGTTCATTTCCAAACAGCGCGAGAGAAATAAATTACCATTATGTGGAATTTATTTATATTTTTTTATGGACATGTATTTTCTTCAGGGGATAGCCGTCCCTGGTAAGGGGGCGGCGTTCGCCCCAAAATAATGCTTATAACTATGTGGAATACTTAATAAATATATTATTGTTTAATAGTTTCTCGACCTTTTATGTCCTGGCATGGATTTTGTAGTAAGGTAAAAATATGGATTGGGATTTGAATCTTTTGTCTATGCGACACGGCAAAAAAGAGGCATCCTTCACGACGAGTCAAAAATAGTTTACATTTTTAGGGATAATATAGCTCAAAAAATATGACTTGTGCGATTAGCTATTAGCCGTTAGGTTTTAGCTTAATAGTCCGTTTTTATACAAAGTTTTTGCCTAA
>JAYEFH010000115.1:2151-3618 GCA_034658555.1 Thermodesulfobacteriota bacterium
CTAACAGCTAATGGCTGGCATCCGTCTATAATAAAAAAGTGTAAACTACAGAATGAAGGATGCCAAAAAAGACATTAATTTGTTCAAATTATTTATTGTACATTCCTTAGCTCAAATCCTGGATTAACTATGCTCGTAGCGCTGAACCATGTATCGTGACCAGGCCTATATTCTGACCAATATCATTATGGTATTGGATGCACTGGTGGTAATCCTTGCCACCTATTTCTCGCGTTGGATTTATCTGAATTATTTTGGCGGAACCTGGTTAATGCGCGAACATGAATTCGCTGGTTTTATCATTCTCACTTTTTTCCTAAATAATACTATTCTTGCTCACTTTGGTTTTTATTCTGACCGGCGCGAGCATTTATTTTGGCCTATCCTGGTCCGTCTCACAAAAGCCTTGGTTGTTCTATTTGTCGTTATCAGCACCGGCCTGTTTTTCTTTCAGGGTTTTGGTGTTTCCAGGCAGTACCTTTTTGTTTTTGCCATTGTGCTTCTGGTCTTTACTATTGTTGACAAAGGCTTAATGCTTGGTGTCGTAGGGATGCTTGCCGATCGGGGTTTTCACCAGCGCCGAATTTTGCTTGTAGGTAATGGAGTGCGTTCTTTATCCGTCGTCGATGCTCTACAGAAACAGCAGAGCTGGGGCCATCGAATTGTCGGCTTGTTAAGGGATGAGGACCAGACGGATCCCGAATCTCAGGGTTCTTCTTCTGTTCCCATCCTGGGGGCAATAGGGGAGCTTAGAGATGTGATTTTGGATAAACGGGTGGATGACGTCATTTTTGCCGTTCCGCCTAATCGTCCTCGTTCTTTACAACCTTACATTGAAATATGCGAGCGCATTGGTGTGAGCGTACGCATTGTCCCTGCCATGTTCGATCCTGAAGGTACGTCTTTAAGGGTGGAAGTGTTGCAAGGGGTTCCCTTGTTGTGTCGTTATTCCCTGAAACTGGATGTGTCGGAGCTTTTTTACAAGCGCTTTATTGACATCTTTGTTGGAGGACTAGGCACTTTGTTTTGTTTTGCCGTCTTGTATCCCCTTTTGGGCTTGGCCATAAAGTCAAATTCTCCAGGACCTATCCTTTTTAAGCAAAAGCGGTTGGGCATGCACGGAAGAACTTTTTGTCTTTATAAATTTCGTTCGATGTATGTAGATGCAGAAGTCCGCAAAGCCGAACTACTGGAAAATAACGAGATGCAGGGTCCTATGTTCAAAATGACTGATGATCCTCGGGTTACTAAAGTGGGTCGATTTTTGCGAAAGACGTCTTTAGATGAATTCCCTCAGTTTTGGAACGTATTCAAAGGAGAGATGAGCTTGGTAGGCACCAGGCCGCCGACACCCGAAGAGGTGACACAGTATGATGACTGGCACCGTAGACGAATTTCCATTAAACCCGGAATAACCGGATTGTGGCAAATCTCAGGCCGCAGCAGGATTGATAACTTCAATGAAGT
>JAYEFH010000116.1:0-3601 GCA_034658555.1 Thermodesulfobacteriota bacterium
TACCTCTTATCATGACATGGTGCAGAACTCCAGGAGCATCCAGGCGTGCTGTTCTTGGCATGTCATGCTTTTAATATCAATCAAACATAATGTCAATTAAATTATTAAAGAGCGTCCCCATCTTCACGGCAGTTTATCCGGGCCGCCCTGGCCTCTGAACTGCGGGATCTTTTTTTGTCTGTCTATCATGCTAATGTAACTCCCGGGCCTTATTTTTACAATGCCGGGAAGGCCGGCCAAAGGCGTCTGAAAAACCTCTGCCTATCATATTTGATGCTCCTTGATGACGGGCCTGTGCGGAAAATATGCGTTAAGCAGTATCAGGAAGCGGACAACATGACCGACGTGCTTAATGCATTGCAGGCCCTTGTCTACGGGCCTGACTGCCCTGAAAAGGAGGATGCACTGGCTTCATTCTACGAAAAATGGAAAGCTGACACGCTTGTCCTGGACAAGTGGTTTGCGATTCAGGCCACGGCCCCGCTGCCGGACACAATGACCCGTGTAAAGAGGCTCATGAATCATCCTGCCTTTTCAATCAAAAATCCAAACAAGGTCCGTTCTCTTATCGGGGCATTCTGTGGGGCAAATCCGGTCTGTTATCACGACAGGTCAGGAGAGGGGTACATTTTTCTGGCTGACAGAGTTCTGGAACTTGACCGGTTAAATCCGCAAATAGCGGCCCGTCTGCTGGGCAACCTGAGCAGATGGCGAAGATATGACACGAAACGGCAAAAATTGATGAAGGAACAACTTGAAAGGATCATGGGGCAGACCAAGCTTTCCGGAGATGTCTATGAAGTAGCGGAAAAAAGTTTAAAAAAGACGTAAATATAGTTTGTAAGCAATACAAGATAGAGATAAACGAACAAATATCAAGTTACGAACGCCGGAGCCAAAGGCAAATGACTCAATTTTTTTATTATGGGTTCGCTCAAAAATAAATTTACATTTTCAGGTGTCGAGGCGCCCGCATGGCAAGGCGCGAGGAGGGCGAATAGCAGGGCTATTTAACCGACGAGCAACGCAGCCATGCGGGATGGATCGGCGCATTAAAATGTGAAGTTATTTTTGATCGAGCCCTATATTCGCAGATCATCAAGAAATTCCGATGCCGGATCAACGCTTGTCACAAGCAAATGATCACGTGCACGGGTGCAGGCAACGTAAAGAAGATGCCGTTCCGTGTTATAGACTTCTTCCAGGTCGGTGTCATCTGCGACAGTTTCGATCCGTTTTTGGGAAGGAATGACCTCATCATCGCAGGCCATCACGATAACCGCCCGAAACTCCAAGCCTTTGGCAATGTACATAGTTGTGATTGACACATGACCGCTTGTTGTTTCTACCTTCTCGTCGAGCACCTTAAATGACAGCTCGGCATCCTCAATCGCCGCTCGTGCTCTATCCTGTTCTGCAGAAGAACGAACAAAAACGCCGATTTCATGCGGTAGCATACCTTGGCCCACTTGGTCTAAAAGCCATTTACTCACTGTTTTGATTTCTTCTTCCCGGGTGTCCAAAATCATGATGTCAGGTTTTGGGCCGTTGAAAACGGAAATCGTACCACGCCGATTTTCAGTGTTGCCGTCAACATCCGATAATTCCGGAGCCAATAGACGATCAGCCTGCATCCTGATCTGGTGAGAGGTACGATAATTGATACGCAATGAACAAGAACGGCCCCGGATATCAATACCAAGCGCTTTCCAGGAAAAAGGTTGCTGGAAAATTCGTTGACCAAGGTCTCCGGCAAAGAAAAGGCTGTTCGGTCGCCCTGCCCCAAGCGCGGAAATAAACCGAAGCTGGGCAACGCTGATGTCCTGCGCTTCATCCACAACAACAAAATCGAATGCCGGATTCTTGTTTTCAGCAAGCTTTTTCGCCAGACTGCTGAACAAGCTGGAATATGTCATCAAACCCTGCTTCTTGAGGTTGGAGCGAATCTGCTCAAAAATCGACCAAAGAATGGTACGCTGTTTCTCCGGGAGTCGTGTTTTGCGGCCCAAACGAATGACATCCCGATACATCTCCCACGTTTCAAGCTGCCATGCGTCAACAACATTTTTCCATTCCGACATGAGAAAATGGTGTGAAAATTTGTGACCATCGACTTTGCCGGCTGCTTCTTCTATGAGTTGTTGTATTTTTTCTCGGGATGCGATGTTCACCCGACCGCAATTAAACTCAAAAAGCCGCTGCCCAATGGCATTCATGGCATGGACTTCCAGACGTTCGCCAAGTCGCGGTTCATTATGGATCAACCGTATCAGTTTTGTTCTTATAGCATTGGCCAAGGTGTCGGAAAAGGTGGTAAGCAGCACACGAGCATCGGGATTGCTGCGGGCAAGAAAAACCGCCCGATGAAGTGCGACAATGGTTTTCCCAGTGCCGGCAGATCCTGAAACCCTGGCAGGCCCGCTGTAATCCCTTTCAACCAACTGCTTTTGCTCCGGATGAAGAAATACCGTCCATTTCTCCCATGGATATTCCAAAGCGAGTTCAAGTTCTTCCAGGTTATTCATTATGCGGAAGCGACGCTGGGCATCAGGATGGTCGAAGGGGTCGTCTCCAGCAATAACAGGCTGAGCTACCTGCGGTTTCACTCCGGTGGCCAGGTCAAGTAATGCCTCAGCCGCCTCACCGGGTAGATGGTCGGCCAACTCAAGCACGGTGTCCTCGTTGGCATTGCGCACATCATCAAGCCACTCGACAGGCACACCGTAACTCAGCAGTTCTTCCGCAGTCGTGTTCGCAAAAAGCAGTGGTTTAGATGGCGCAGCCTGCGCATATTCAACATATTTTGGAATCAGAATTTCCTTGACTGTTTCCCGGATCTCGACCAGTTGCGCTGCCCCGGTCTGCGGATGAGTTTCAAGCTTCCGGCGAGAGGCCCATTGATAGGCCTTATCGTGATGATCAACGTAACACAGGAGCAGGCTAAAATCTGTCTTATGCACGATGAGACGAATGTCGCTACTGACCCTCACAGACCAGAAGTTTTTGTCCCTGGCCTTGTCAAGTTTATGAAAACTCATCCCCTGACTGGCCGGATTCATTTGCAGGTCAAAGGCAGTGGTCTTCACCGCCTTCTGTTCATCGCCGGTCAGTTTGGCAAGGCTGTCGGTAAATGTGTCGGCAATACGAAATTCCACAGGATCACTTATTTTTATGGTCTGATCTTTTTTTATTCCGAACTGCTCACCTCTACAGTGGCTGCGATTTGAGTTTCTACTGCTGTATAGAGGTCGATATCAACCTCAGGGGCATGAATAGAGACAATCAGTGCGTAACGAGCCTTTTTATTGTATCGCTCAAGGGCTGTACGCGTTTTCCACCAGCCAAGTGATGGGTATACCGCCAGGATTCCGCGACTGGCCAGATCGGCGGCACTTCCTCTCCAAATATCAGCGTGCAGTGAACCTTTGTGGCGATTTTGTTTGCCAATCAGCCAGTGAGGATCATCACCGCCAGTCCGGGAGCCCTCCTCCTCGGTTAAGGCCGCAGAATTAATGCGGACCCTGAAATCATTTTCAGATTCAGAGGGTCGTTTCACCTCAAAACGTAACCCATGGGACTCATAACGATACCGGGATCGGAA
>JAYEFH010000117.1:0-3595 GCA_034658555.1 Thermodesulfobacteriota bacterium
TCAAGATTGTTTCCAGTCAAAAAGATTTGCCTGAAGGCGCCGAAACCTCTGGAGACTATGTAATTAATGGAGCCTTTGCTTCTGATGGGACGATATACCTTGTGGCTGGAAACCTTAACAAGGCAAATGCATATCCTACCCTGCTTCACGAAGCCCTGCATGCCGAGCATGCTCAAAATGGCTGGAAAGGATTGTTTGGAAAAAACTATTCTGTTTACGAATCAGTCAGGGCGCAATATGAGCAAATGCTGGAGACAAAACATGAGGGATTGACGGCTGCCCATAAACAAGCGGAAGAAGCCGGCGTCTCCGCTGAGCATATGTTCGAGGAAACGCTGGCTTATTTTGTTACGAATACCGCAAATCATAAGACTAGTTTGTTCAGGCGTATTTTACATGCTGTCAGGGCCTGGGCTGTCCGCGCCGGATTGAAGAAGAATGTTACAGCCGATGATATGGTGGCATTGGCTGAAGCGGCGATCAGACGACAAGCCAGGGGTAGTTCTGAAACCGGCAAGGCGGTGAAAACTGATTCAGTTTTGTACTCAAAGCAAGCAAAGAAGAAAAGCTACCAGCTTGCCATGGAGAAATATCAGAAAGCCAAGGATGAACAGAAAGCCAAAGCCGCGCAAGTTACGCAAAACTTGATTTCTCGCAGTCCAGGCGCTACCGAAGAAACAAAAATAAAACTTTCTGAAATCATGAACAGGGTTGAAGGAGACCGTACACCCAGCCAAAGCAGAATGGATGTATTAAAGGAAGCTCTTGTTCCGGCTTTTAATAAATACTCTCGTTGGATTTTAGACAGAAATAGGCCATTAAAGGTTGTTCAGCGTAAGTTAAAGAAAATCTCCGACGAAATGAATGTGTTTCAAAAAGAGACTGCCCGTCCTAAGGTTGCCGCTTACGAAATAAAAAAAGCATGGGAAGAACAATTCCAACCATTGATTGAACAAATTGCAAAAGCTGGGTTAGCGCTTCCCGATGTCGAAGAGTACGCCCATGCGGTGCATGTAGTAAAAGATGATGCCAACCAACAGCTCAGAAATGCGCATTCACTTGCGAATCTGGAAGATTTGATCAGTATTTACAAGAAAGAAGGGTTGAAGCAAAGAGCCAAAGATATTGCCGCGAAAATAAAACAAATAAAGGGAAACAAAGATATTGTTAAATCAATGCCGGCGGAATATTACAATATACTCTCAAAAGAACTTGCGTGGATAAAGCCGGAGAATGAATCAGCGCATATTTTTAAACAAAACATAGAGGTTTTTTATGAACAACCCGCCGGCATGTCGGATAAAAAAGCCGCTGAGATAATTGAAGCATGGGAAAACAATCCTGAAATTGAAAGCATCCGCAAACAGATAACAGCTATTAATAAAGGCCGACTGGATATTTTAAGGGATGCTGGATCAATCACAGAAGAAGAGTATGAAGCCTATCTGAAAAAATATCAATATTTTGTTCCTCTTCACAGGGAAGGGTTTGAAGATGGATCAAAAACAGGTATCGGGACGGGACTCCAGCCTGGGGGCAGGCAGGTAAAAACAAGAGGAGGGTCGTTGCGGGAGGTCGTGGATATTTTCGGCAATACAGTTAAAAATTATGAGACAGCCCTTGCCGTTTCCGAGAAAGCCGCGTCCACCAGGGCCTTAAAGGCGTTAGTGGACGCGAATCCGCTCCCTAAATTTTGGCGGTTGAAAGCAGCGCCTAAAGCCCCAAGATATGACAAGCAAGGAAATCTCCGCTCTTACCCTGATCTTAACCAGAAAGTAGATAATGAATTCCAGTTCATGGTAGACGGTAAACTTAATATCCTTGAGGTAAACCGAGACGATAAAGATGCCATGTATATGCTCCGAGCGCTGAAAAATGAAGATCAGCAGACAGGCGTTTACTTGAAACATCTTTCAAGGATACAGAAATATTTATCTCTTATCAACACAATGTATAGCCCTGGATTTGCTATTTATAACTTTGAAAGAGATATCCAGGCTGCAATGACTAATATCGGCAGTACGGCTGTAGCCGGTAAAGAGATGGATGTTTTGAAGTTGGTCAAATCTTCGTTAAAAGACGTTTACAAGGCTGAGCAAGGTAAAGGCTCTACCACGATGTATGACAGGTTCCGGACTGCCGGAGGCAAGATTGAGTGGTCAGACATGCATCAGTCTGCAAGAGATGTCAGTAAAATTATAGAAAAAGAACTTGCCTATGCTAAGGGCGAGCGACCTGTCAGGAAAACGATACGAAGTTGGAATGAATGGGTGCATTCAATAAACACGGCGGTTGAGAATGCTGTCAGGCTGTCGGCATTTACGGTTGGTGTCCAAAACGGCATGACTGATGCCCAGGCTGGACAAATGGCCTCTGATTTGACTGTTGATTTCACGAAACATGGGGAGGCAGGGCCTCTTCTCAATTCACTTTATTTATTTGCAAACGCGGGAATTCAGGGGAATTATAGGATGCTTCGCGGACTTGCCAAGTCTAAAAAGGTCCGTAAACGCGCGGCAGGCATTATGCTTGCCGGGTTTGCCCAAGGGTTGTGGCTGGCTATGGTCGGGGATGATGATATTGACGAACACACACGGCAAAGAAATATCATTTTTAAAATACCTGGAGTAGATGTTATGCCCAAGGTTGCCCTGCCATGGGGGTTTTCTGTATTGTGGAATTTCGGCGATGAACTTGCAAGATTTGCTACCGACAAAAACTATAAAGTTATGAAAGGAAGTACCAGGCTTGCCGGAAGTCTTATAGATTCTTTTAACCCGGTAGCCGGAGGCACTATACTGCAAACAGTAACGCCTACACTTGGCGATCCTTTGGCAATGGCTTATGAAAATAAAAACTGGTTTGGCGGGTCTCTCATGCCTCCGAAAAATCCTTTTTCTAAAGTTCCTGAGCCTGACAGTCAAAGGTATTGGAAATCCACTTCAGCGCCATCAAAATGGGTCGCTGAAACCGTAAATGAATTATGGGGAGGCAACAAGGCGCGTTCTGGTTTGATCGACTTTTCACCGGAAACACTTGATATGGTCGTAGATTTTGTGGGCGGCGGGGCATTGAGATTTGTGAAAGATGTCGCCCTGGCGCCACAGCGCGCATATTCCGGTGAACTTGAAATAAGGCATGTTCCTATTATAAGAAGAATGCTTCACGAACCAAATGACAGAAACATTGCGACCAAGTATTATGACAGGATAAAAGAAGTTTTGACAGTAGAAGAAGAGTTGAAGATTTATTATTCTACTGCCAGGTATGACAAGATCAAAAAAAGTAAATCTGCTGAGATGAAGTTAATAGGCTACACAAAAAATACTGAAAAAATATTGCGTAGATTACGTGACGCTAAAAAAAGAACTGACGACAAAGATAAACTTAAAAAACTTGATAATAAAATTAAACAAATTCAATCTGAATACAATAAACATTACGATGAAGTATCGGCGCAACATTAACATAATCTTTTTACCCGGTGAAAAAATATGACCGCGATTAGAGTAATAGATGACCATACAGAGTTTGCAAATACAGGCTCTAACACGCATGATGAAATAGATGGGTTTGTTGATATCATTAACGCGGT
>JAYEFH010000118.1:0-3595 GCA_034658555.1 Thermodesulfobacteriota bacterium
TATTGCACGATGAACTGGTAGACCGGCTTCCCGGGATTTTGGGTCTTTTAAAGGAGCTGACAACCAAGAGAACAGGTATGGAGTATCTGGAGACCGTCCTGAGCTATCTTTCCCGTGGCTCAGACAGAGTTGACGAGGAAGATCTTCGTCGAGCCGTTGAGGATGCATTTCCATTAACAGGAGGTAAAATTATGCCGACTTTAGCTGAAAAATGGATTGAACAGGGTGTTCAGCAAGGCATGCGGCAGGGTATGCAGCAGGGTATTCAACAAGGCATGCAGCAAGGCATGCAGCAAGGCATGCAGCAGGGCATGCAAGCGGCCAGGGAAGGCGTGATTGAAATACTGGAGGAGCGATTCAGTACAGTTACGAAATCCGTCCTTAGAACACTGAAGGAAATAAATGAGCCTGATGTTCTCAAGATATTATATAAGAAAGCGCTACGCGTGGGTTCGGTCCAGGAGTTTCGGGATGCTATGGATGTAGTGTTGCAATAGCTGATAATTCTGTCCGTATATGTTGAATGAGCCTCTTGCACAATTCAAAATTCTGGTATAGTTTCTTAGATAATTAATTTTACAACTCTGGCCTCCTAATTCACTAGAATGACAAACTTTTTTGGTACAAAATTCTGCAATTATTTATCTGAATGTCGGCCATGATCATTGTTTCGGTCACTCAAGTCTTTTTTACTCCCATGAGTTTCAAAAAAGACAAAAAATTCAGACACCTCGATACTATAGTAAACCCACTGGCCGAAACGATGATCATGGCCTGAATGTCTATAGCAGAAAGATAGAATTCTTTTGCGCTATCCCAAAAAATGGAATCTATGAAATACCTGATCCCAAACAATCACACCCTACTTCAAAATAGCACTTATGAACCTCCATAACAATCTACACCGATTCAGTTTTGCCTTAAAAGATGTAAAACTTCTGGTGTTGAGTTCCGAAAGGAAACCATGGAGATTTAGGCATTCTTCATTCACCAGTTTACACTTTTTTTGAAAAAGCGTGTATTGTTGAATTGAATGCTGATGTCAAAACTGGAAATTTGAAATTAGGTAACGCATCTACATTTTTGTATTTTTCCAATTTCAAGTTTCCAATTTCCAATTTCACTGCCAAAATACAAGATCAATAAAGTGTAAACTACTTTTGACTTGTCGTGATGGATGCCGAATTCAAAGCAAAAAAGGAAAAATCAATGGATATCCAGGAAATTACTCAAAGGGTCGAAAAAGAGAGCTTGGTTCTCCGGCAGATACTGGCAGAGATAGAGAAGGTCGTAGTAGGCCAGAGAAACCTCATGGAGAGGATGTTGATCGGGCTTTTGTGCAATGGCCACTTGCTCTTGGAGGGCCTGCCGGGTCTGGCCAAGACAACGGCTGTTAAAACCCTGGCTGCGACTATCAGGACAACGTTTCAAAGAATCCAGTTTACACCGGACCTGCTGCCGGCCGATATCCTGGGGACCCAGGTCTACCGGCCTGACAGCGCCTCTTTTGAAATCAAGAAAGGTCCTATCTTTCACAACATCATACTGGCAGACGAGATCAATCGGGCGCCGGCCAAGGTCCAGAGCGCCCTCCTCGAGGCCATGCAGGAGCAGCAGGTAACCATAGGGGAGACGACATTTCCGCTCGATAGCCCTTTTCTGGTCCTTGCCACCCAAAATCCCATTGAACAAGAGGGGACCTATCCCCTTCCTGAGGCCCAGATTGACCGTTTTATGCTGAAGATCAAGGTGGGTTATCCTTCGGCTGAGGAAGAAAAGGAAATAATGCAGCGTGTTAACAGGGCGGTTGTTGAAGGTGCCAATGGTGTGGTGGACGTGTCCCAAATTGAATCGGCCAAGGAGACGATGCGGTCGATCCATATGGAAGAAAAAATCGTGGATTATATCGTGCGCATCTCCAGGGCCACTCGAAACCCTGAAGATTTTGGTCTGGAGTTGGGGCCGATGATCAGCTACGGTGCCTCGCCCAGGGCCTCTATATGGCTTGGACAGGCCTCGACCGCCCATGCATTCCTGAACGGCCGTGGTTACGTGACCCCGCAAGATGTCAAATCCATGGCCCCGGATGTGCTTCGGCACCGGATCATCCTGAGCTATGAAGCAGAGGCTGAGGGAAAAAGCACTGATGACCTGATAAAGATATTGCTGGAGCGGATAGAGGTCCCTTGAGATGATCCCTGAAGAAGTCTTAAAAAAGATTCAAAGGTTTCATTTCAAGACCAGACGCCTGGCCAGTGACATGTTTGCAGGCCAATATGAAAGTGCCTTTAAGGGCCGTGGGATTGAGTTTGCCGAGGTCCGGGAATACCAGCCCGGCGATGATATACGGACCATTGACTGGAACGTCTCCGCCCGCTTTGGCCATCCCTTTGTGAAGGTCTTTCACGAGGAGAGGGAACTCACTATCATACTCCTGTTAGACCTCTCCGGCTCTCTTCTGTTCGGGACCAGAAGAGAGTTCAAGAGAGAACTCTTAGCTACCGTGGCCGGGATGCTGGCCTTTTTGGCTATTCGGACCAATGACAAGGTGGGTGCCATTCTGTTCAGCTCCAAGGTGGAAAAATTTATCCCGCCAAAAAAAGGTGCGTCCCATGTGTGGAGGCTCATTAAGGAGATATTTACATATGAACCCCAAGACCTGACCACAAATATGGAGACAGTTCTTATCTATTTAAACCGGGTCATACGGCGTCATGCGATCGTGTTTTTGATATCCGACTGTATGGATACCGGCTTTGATAAGTCCTTGAAGATGACTGCAAAAAAACATGACCTCACCATTATTCGGCTATCTGATCCCGCGGAAAGAGAAATGCCCGAGGTAGGCCTTGTGACCCTACGAGACCCGGAGACTGGACAGGTGACATTGATCAATACAGGAAGCAAAGTCCTGAGGAAAAAATGGCGTAATTACCTAAAAGATCAGGATGCTTATCTTTGCGATCTGCTCAAAAAGGCCGGGGTTGGTCTGGTCGACCTGTCTACAGGTGGACCGGTAGTTGAACCGTTAGCACGCCTTTTTGATACAAGGAGTAAGCGATCGTAGGATGTGAAGTAGCTCATGGCTGATAGCTCATAGCAAAAAAAGGCCTTGATCATCGTTTCGGCCAATACGATGTTAAACCGCAGAATATCGAACAAGGAATCTCGAATCATGAAGGATTTTAAAGTCATTCCCTTCGACATTCATAATTCCTTGTTCGATATTCGAATGTAAATTCTTGATAAATGAGAAATACCTTTAAAATTATCTATCCCTTGATTGTTGGAATGTTGTTCTGCCTTGTGCAGCCTGTCACTTTGTGGTCCCGGGGTGATATCAAAGATTCCGGTCCGGCCTTGAGTGCCTCTATTGACCGGGATTCGCCCCGGGTTGGCGGCATTGTGGAACTCTGTCTTAAGTATCGTCTTCCAGAAGGGGCACGTCTCCCGGCAGAACCGGAAATTAAGGGTATTGAAGGCCTGACCCCTGTAGATCGTCAAATAGGGCCTGGCCAGATCAGAATAAGGTTCCTGGTAGATCAACTGGGTCTATGGAAGACAGGGCCGCTGGCCCTCAGCTATATTGACAAAG
>JAYEFH010000119.1:0-3589 GCA_034658555.1 Thermodesulfobacteriota bacterium
TACTTTATATTTGGGGGAAACATGCCCAAAATTAGCGAAAAAAGACTTAAAAATGTATTTAGGCTTCTTGAAGACAGTAAGGTTTTTACTCTTGATAAATTAGTGTCATTCCTGAGTTGCTCTACGTGTCATAGTTTAAAAGATATCATGTAAAAGCGGTGAGAAAAGCCTGACACGAAACACATGACGTCTCGGTATTTCCTTAAAGACAACGACAAGGAGATAACCGACATGAAGGAACAAGTAAAGGGAAAAGACAGCAACGGCGCGGGCGAAGGACAACTTAAAAATGCTGGGGGCAACGAAGACGACCAAGCCAGGAAGAAATTTCCAAAACGGGGGAAGCGATACTCCCGTGCCCAAAAGGATGAGATTTTGAATTATTCATTGGAAAACTCAATAGCCGAAGCATCTGCCAAATTCGATGTTTCCGAGACCACTATCTACGAATGGAATCGAACCGATAAGCGCCGTAATCCTGATGAAAAGAACGGAGGTGTTCCGGCACCGGACGATGACCCCAAAACAATTCGAGACAACAAGATCCTTTTGATGTGGCGGCAACATCCCGGATACGGGCCGAGCCAGATCCGCAACATGCTAAAGCGGTCGGGTTTCAGGGTGTCGGTGGGTACCGCCCGCCATGTCATGGAGGAAAGCGGCTATCTTCCTCCGAAAATGAAGCGCCGGGAACCTGCCGGTCGGTATGAGGCCGCACGACCAAAAGAGTTGTATCACCTCGATTTTTACCATTTTTACGTCCACAAGCAGAAAACCTGCGTCCTGTTCATCGAGGATGATTTTTCACGGTTCATTGCCGGCTGGACGATGGTGCCGAGCGAATCTGCAGCCCCGGTAATCGAATGTTTCGAACAGTCGGTTCAGCGCTACGGGCGTCCCGAAGGCGCCATGTCCGACCGGGGCTCCGCCTTTCATTCATGGAAGGGACTGTCCCGTTTCGAGGCGCTGCTGGAAGAGTTTGAGATCAATTATTATCTGGCGAAAAAGGCGTCGGTCAACGGCAAGGTCGAGGCCCTTAACGCAAGTTTTCAAAAGGAGTGCGTGCAACAGATCGAGTTCATGGACCTGACGGATGCGGCCCGCGCCATCGGCCGGTGGGTCGATCATTACAACCATCGGCGCACTCACCACGGCCTTGGCGGTCTGTTGGTCCCCGCCGATCGTTTCTACGGGATAGCACAGCAGAGCATGAAGCGCATCGAGCAGGGGCTCGGGGCCGATACTGCAGACCTGACCTGCCCGGACAGCCGGGGACTGGAGCTTTTCAGGGTGATTTCTTATGGCGGAAAGCCGCAAATCTGGCTGATGGGTGAAAAAATACTCGGATAATTAAAAAAAAGGTTGAACGGCAGGTTAAGTTTTGCGAAATTGCAAATTTTTGCCCAAAACCAGTAACCCACAAACCAGAACCTGCCGACGATGAATATACAAGAAGATATCAAAAAAACAAGCTCTCATTGATCGCACTGCACCTGTTGACCCGAGACATGGCCGAAAAGGCGGGCCTCTGTCTGGAAGGAACGGTCAGTGACATCTGCAAACAAGCCGGGGTGAACCGTACGCAGGTCTATGAAAAAAAGGCCCAACTGACAAAGGCGTTTGATAAGATAGAACTTCCTGAACCGGGTCGGTCCCCGGTAAAAGCCGACCCTGTATCCGGCCAGGACAATGCCGGGTGGGCGTTGCAGGTCACCGTCTTGCAATACCGGCTGAACCATCCCGGCGCCTTTGTCCGGCATCCTGGCGGACGCACGGGATACAGCCCCGGCTTCAGACGGATCATCCTCGATCTGCTCGATGACTGGACCGGATCCCAGGAGCGGTTCTGTGCACTTGTCGAGGTACCGTATCCGACACTGGAAACCTGGAAGACCAGGGATTTGAACCAGCCGTACGAGCCCGTTCCCGCTCGGCCGGTTCCGGAACTTGGCCGGAAGGCAAGTGACGTTGCCCGGATGATCATTGAGGACTATGCCGCCTGGCAGGGGAGCCTGAGAGATTTTCTTCACCATGAACCTGGGCGGGTCAACCTGCCGCCGAACCAGATCCGAAGGGTTTTGGAAATCAGTAAAATGATCTCGTTAAGAAATAGAAAATCGCCACGTTACAGGGGTAGTACGCAAAGCGTTCAGCCGGGCACGATACTGGTTACCGACGGGAAAGCGGTCTCGGTGCATTTAACCACCAGCAAAGAAACGAGAGACTATAATTGGCAGGGTATGGTTGATCAGACCACAGCCTGTCACACCGCCGCTGTAGTGACTGAAACGGAAAATGCACAAGGCGTTTGCCGTGCTTATGAACAAAGCGTTCGCTTTATGGGGCGTAAACCCGAAGCGATGGTTCACGACAACAAGCCGATTCACGAGGACCGTCTTCTTAAGGGAACGATCGAGCCGGAAACGACGATGATCCCGGCGACGCTCCGGCGCCCGGAAAACAAGGCGGTAATCGAAGGCGAATTCGGTAAGTTCGAGCAGGCCGTGGGTCGAATTGATCTCGATGACAGCAGCACTGAAAGCATGGCAAAAAGCGCCATCGAAGAGATTATTCGCGCCTATACGGCCGGCATCAACCATGCGGGCCGGTATGAGTTTGAAGGCCTGAGCCGCTTTCAGGTTCTTCGCCGGGCGTGCCCGGATCCCGAGAAAGACAGAGCGTTTTTGGAAAAGCTAAAGGCCCGGCATGACGTTTATAAAAAGCCTGATCAACTTCCGACCATGAATGTGGCAAGACGGATCCTGGATGAAGGCTTCGCCGATTTTGACCTTGATCCTTTTGACCCGCAAGGCACGCTGCGAACCTGGCTCAGTTCCCGCTATACGCCGGAAGCGATCCGGCAGGGACTGGCCATCTTCGGAACACAGCGGGCCAAGGGCCGGTTGCACTCCGACACCGCCCACAGATACCTGGTGAAGGTCATTCAAAATTGCCAGGATGAAATTGATCTCAGACAGCAGGAGGACCAGCTCCGAAAATATGCTGATATCGAAAAACGGGGCTTTCTGCGTGAACTGGATCAAGAATACGAGCTTTTGAAGGCTGATTGCGAAGGACGAACCGGGCCGACAAATGACTTGGCTTTCCAGTTGAGTGAAAAGGCGGTGTTCGGTGCTATGATTCTGCAGCGATCATTCTGGGAAGCCAAGTTGAAAAAACTACTGATGGAAAGAAAGGACCGGATAGCGTCTGTTATCAGACATATCCGCCGCCTCTTCGAAGCACATTGGAATGATCGATTCCAGCTTATCAACCATTTGATCTCCTGGAATATGGGTCTTACTACTTGATGCGGGATTAGGCGCGATGGCTTCGGGAAAATGAAACGATACCAGGCGCTGACATCGTGGTAAACCATTAAACTGGTCAGACAATTGAGGACTGTCTGATAAAACCCAAATCCATTTTTAAACTTTTTTTAGTCTGTATGTAATATCTTCTGGCTCACCTCATCGTCGAGATTGAGTCAGACAACCCGGGGGATGACCGAGACTTTGCTCTATCTCTTTGTGTCAGGATTTAATCATTAAAGTGTTTGACAAGGACATGTATCCCTTGAAAAGAAAAT
>JAYEFH010000120.1:0-3585 GCA_034658555.1 Thermodesulfobacteriota bacterium
TGCCCTGTATTTCAGCAATATCTCTTGAGGGATAGAGAATCCATTTTTTGAGAAGACGCCCTCCCATTGGAGTTACAGTAAGGTCCAGAACGTCCAGCAGAGTACCTCGGCGGCCACGGTCCAAAGAGTTTGATAACAGCTCCAGGTTTCGTTTTGTGGCCTCATCTATGATGAGATGATCGCTCAGGCGATAAGGTTTTAGATGGTTTATATGGGATGCTTCGCCCTGTTGGGTCTCAGAAGCGTATGATAGAAGCGCACCTGCCGCCCCGATGCCGGAACTAAGCCCTGTCAGCCCGAAACCATCCAGGGAAAGGATCCTAAAATGTTCCTGAAGGTCTGCTTTAGCCCTGTCATACTGCCACCATACGTCCGGCCTGAAGCTCAGAAAGGTCCCGGGGATGGCTTGTTTTACCCGGACAACAAGTTGTCCTTCCTGCCGGTTCTCCGGCAAGAGGACTTCCGCAGGCTCCAGACGGAAGAGTTCTGTGAGGGCATCTTCCTCCATGGAAAGTTCGGTCACCCTGAATTCTCCAGTTGAGATGTCAAGACAGGAAAGTCCCCACGGGTCTTTGGTGCTTCCTGGATTTATAGAAATCAGGAAGTTGTTGGTCTTGGCTCCAATGCTCCCTTCCGTGGTGATGAGTCCGGGAGTCATCACCCGGATCACTTCTCTTTTGACTAACCCTTTGGCTTTTTTTGGGTCTTCCACCTGCTCACATATTGCCACCCTGTGCCCGGACTGCACGAGCCTGGTCAGATAATTCTCGGCCGCATGTACCGGGACGCCGCACATTGGAATTTTTTCCCCTTTGTGTTTGTTCCTGGATGTAAGTGTGATTTCCAGAATCCGGGAGGCTATCTTGGCATCATCCAGGAACATTTCGTAAAAATCTCCCATGCGAAAAAATAAAATTGCGTCAGGATACCGGGACTTAATGTCTCTGTATTGTTGCAACATTGGGGTAATGTTTTTCGTTTTATCTTTTATGTTTTGGTTCTGTGCCATTACGTGAGCATAGCCCTTTATTATTTTTTATGTTATCTCTTTATTCAAGATTAGGAAAGGGGGTTTTCTATAGGTGGAAGCATTTCCTGAGAAGTTATCTGACCACAGACCCAAGGTCAAAAACATTTTGGATTCCTTCAAACCGGATTTTGAAAAAATTGAGCAGGTGTTGAGCAGGCATTTTGCTTCTCATATCCCCTTTGTAAACGAAGTAAGCCAGTACATCATTTTTGCAGGAGGAAAACGTCTAAGGCCATTACTTACCGTATGCGCTGCAAGATTATGCGGAAGAGACGATGATGCAGTGTTCGGTCTTTCAGCAGTCCCGGAGTACCTCCATGCTGCCAGTCTTCTCCACGATGACGTAGTAGATGGGGGTGTGCTGCGTCGCGGCAAGTCCCCTGCCTATAAAATCTGGGGGAATAAGGCCACTGTCCTGGTTGGGGATTTCCTTTATGGCAGGGCCATTGAGCTTGCCAGCCGGTTCGGGGATACCCGCATAGCAGAAGCCATTGCAGAGACAGTTGCCCTGATGTCTGAAGGTGAGATTATACAGCTTTTACAGGCAAAGACCCCGAGCTTTGACGAGGAGACCTATCTGGAAATCATTAACAGAAAGACAGCCTCGCTGATTTCATCATCATGTAAAATCGGGGCATTCCTTGCCGGTGCCGGAAAGTCCGAGGTGCAGGCCCTCAGCGACTACGGCCTCTATTTGGGCCAGGCATTTCAGATGATTGACGACATCCTTGATTATACTGCAGATGCCGGTGAGTTGGGAAAGGCCATTGGGACAGACCTTGCGGAGGGAAAAATTACACTGCCCCTTGTTGTGGCCATTGAGAAGGCATCTTCCAGAGAAAAAGAGAGGTTGTTACAGGTGCTCAGTGGTGGCAATCCTTCAGAGAAGGAACTTGTGTGGGTAAAGGATTTGCTGGCCAATACCGGGGGGCTGGATTATACGCGAAGTCGGGCAAAAGCCTTGGTTCGCTTGGCCTGTAAAAGTTTAGAGACATTTGCTCCATTAGAGACAAAGGATTTGCTCCATGGCCTTGCATGGTTTGTTTTAGAGCGTCATAAGTGAGGGTAAGACAGTGCTGAAATCGACCGGGGTTTTTTCCAAGAGTGCATTAAAGAGTTTTATTCTTGCAGGAGGGGCAGGTGCCCTGGCTGTAAGCGCATATGAGATCTTTTGCCCCAGGGCCACCCTATGGGGCAGGATATTAACCCATGGTTCCAGAAATGTATTTGCAATAAGTCTTGTGTTCGACCAAAGTCCAAACCCGTTAACAGAACCTATTTGCAAACGACTGCATGAGCTTGAGATTCCAGCCACATTTTTCATAGAAGGGAAGAGAGCCAGGAGTAATCCAAGGGCCATGCGCTCCCTGCAGTCCTTTGAGATAGGGATTCAGGGAGAGACTTACAGATCGCTTATTTTTCAAACTAAAATAGGATTAAGGCGCATGCTCAAGCCCTGCCTGACACTTGCGGGCGACATCCAGGGAAGGGACGCCTGCTTTCTTATGCCACCTCATGGATGGAAGGATCCTCGACTGGTAAGGACGGCAAGAGATCTGGGCCTTTTCGTGGTCAATCCATCCCTTAAGCTCAGGTGGCGTGAGGGAGTCCTTTTAAATACTTCAGTTGAGCGTATTTTGTCACATGTGGGTCCTGGTGACATAATTCTTGTGAAAAATGATCCTTTGAAATCGCCTCCTGAGTCCCTGTTTATTGAACTGCTTACATTGCTGGTTCTTGGGCTCAAAAACAAGGGACTCAGGATCTGGGGGCTAAGCCCTTTACTGCGCCGTCATTAATCCGACCCCCCCTCGGCCTAATAATATTCGGCCTAATAATATCAGGCACTTAACTATTGTGATATATCCGAGATATTTGTGGAATGTGCCCAATTTCTCAAGGGCGATTCTGCCCGAAATTTCCTCAAAATTCTGGCTCAACCGTAAGCGGTATTTCCAAACCTGCACTGCTTTGTAGGGACTACCCCAAAAAAGCTACTTTTCCGCAAGCAGAAAAGGCCCTCCTATCACACTATTGTCACACCATAAAAAAAGCACTCACAGCAAAAAACCATAAGTGCCTGATATAACTGGTCCGCCCAGCAGGATTCGAACCTGCGACCTGCGGATTAGAAGTCCGCTGCTCTATCCAGTTGAGCCATGGGCGGGTTCTACTGACCAATTCGTGTATAATCTCTTGCGCAAGCATTGTAAAGTCTCTTTTTTTCCTTACTCTCCCACCATACCTTCGCCCATGTTTACTGGAAAATGGCCATGACACAGGGCAACAGATAGAGATTGACAACCAACTTTTTCACGTGCAAGATATAGACATTAGCTGAAATTTAAGCTTATGGGAATAGAATTCAGGTGGTCGTTAAGTCTCAACGGATACATAACGATTATAGGTCACGAAGAACACTTTAAAAACAACATGGTGCATATATAAAACCTTAGAAAAAGCTAATGTCTTTCTCGATACTCTCTGTAACCATTGACGAACAGTACAAAACAATCGTTCTACATGGTTTGTTTCACCAGTTTCCTTTCCTACAC
>JAYEFH010000121.1:0-14314 GCA_034658555.1 Thermodesulfobacteriota bacterium
GGAGAATATTAGTCTGCGGCGTTTTTTATCCATAGGACTGTATGGTAGGAACTGGATAGAAAGGTGTCAAGAAAGGGTAAATTTCGAGCAAGTATATTATTCAATAATCCAGGCATAGTTCAGGCAGTCACTTTTAGTGGCTACCTGAACTACAGGACCCTTTAGCCACTCGCAAAACTCAAACTAAAAATCGCGGCTAAACGTTCACGGGATTACAACGCCCGTTTTACCGCAATACACCGAACTGTAAGCGAGCTCCCCCTAATTTTTCGGAGGGGCCGTGCTTTCTTGTGGCTCAGCCTCAGCGATAAGATTTTTGTTGACCTTTACCGGATATTTGGCCTTTAATTTTTCAATGAGTGCATCTTGTAACTGTTGCTGTTTTTTCTTTTGCAGGTTCTGTCTTATCTGGACCTGAACCTCCGCCAGTTTTTTTGTGCTGGCTGCCTTTTTTTCTTGAACTTCGATGATATGGTATCCGAAGCTAGTCTTTACAGGGTCGCTCACCTCTCCGGGCTTAAGAGAAAAGGCTGCGGACTCGAATTCAGGCACCATACGCCCTTTGGTGAAAAAGCCCAGGTCACCGCCCTTGTTTTTAGAACCCGGGTCATCTGAATATTTCTTTGCAAGCTCGGCAAAGTCTTCGCCAGTTTCCAGTTTTTTCTTGATGTCCCTGGCCTTTGATTCGGCTTCTGCCCACGCCTTGTCATCCGCTCCTTCCGGGACTTTCAGCAAGATGTGACGGGCCTTCGCAGACTCCGGATTGGTAAATTCCTCCTCATGGCCTTTATAATAGGTCTCGATTTCGTCATCAGTTATTTTGACCTTGCCCTCTATCTCCCTTTGCAATAATTCATGGGCCAGAACCTCGTTCATGATGCTTTCAATCTTTGCCTGAATTTCAGGGTCTTGGTCCAGTTTTTTATCCCTGGCTTCCTGGGCTACAAGAGTTATGTCTACCCATCTGTCCAGGAATTGCTCTTTCAACTGGGGATTTCTGAGTAAGGCCATCTGCAATTGAGGTGGCAGAGACTGGATCTGAGTCTCAAATTCTTCAAGGGTGAGCTTATAGGAACCTACCTGTGCGAGGATATTCTCCTTTTCGTCAGATGCAAAGGTGTTGCTGCAAAGACCAAAGATGAAGGCAAATCCCAACAATGCCAGGAACATTTTAAAAGTAAATCTGTGCGAACTAACCGGTTTCATTTATTTCTCCTTTTCTATGTGAATTCCTATATGAAATAAAAAACAAGAGAACCGCTTGCAAAATTCAAGTACTAGCGGATTACAGAAGAAGGTGAGTAAAATCCGGGCCTTACCGTGGTATTAGGGGCTATTACTGAGTCCAATCCAATCAGTGTGCCCGGATTTGTAACGCAATTACATCCGGTTTGTGCATTGTCCCCAAGGATAGCCCCAAGCTTACGCCTTCCGGTGTCGATTGAACTCCCTTCGATTTTGATGGATACATTTCCAGATGCAAAGCGTAAATTAGCAAATTTCGTGCCTGCTCCGAGGTTTACGTCTCTACCGAGAATACTGTCACCGATATAGGCAAAATGCCCGGCCTTTGACCCATCTAAAAACACAGAGTGTTTAACTTCAGTAGTATGCCCAATTACACAGTTTTTTCCAATCAGGCAATCTCCGCGCACGTAGGCCCCCTGCCTGATCTCCGTATGGTCGCCGATAATGCTTGGTCCCTTGATCATTGCACCGGATTCAATAAAGACCCCTTCTCCTATCTGTATCCGGTCATCCGTAAAAACTGCGCCTGCGCAGACAAGAGATGCCAGTGGAACTGGTTCCCTATTAATCCGTACTTCGAGTTTGCCTTTGGTAGTATCATTGCAAACAACCTCAAAACCATCACGCATCCACCCGCTTGGCAGCAAAACGAGGTGCGTAGACAGGGGGATTCCCTGCATTATCGTTTCTTCGAGGTTTGGCCTGATGATCTTGCGGATATATTCCTTGAGCAGGTCAAGGGCTGTCCACACCTCAGAATCTTTGATGAAGAGACCTTCATAATCCTCTGAAATTCCAGGGAAGAACCAATCAAGATTACTAAGAGGAGATTTATGAATGTGTTTTGTCAATCTCTAAGGCCTGCTTAGTATCTGAACGAAAAAGCCGTTCAGACACAATTTTGAATTCTAAATTCTAAATTTAATTGTGTGCCGCAGACTGGGTTTTTTCAGCGGAATCATAAACTATCTTTCAGCAAGCTCTTAGCTATTTCAATATCATATAGATGAAGCGGGGGCTTTCCCCTTCCGTTTTCCTTATAGAAATCGGCTGCCTGCTGAATTGCAGGCCATTCAACCCAGCCATGATCATCCCACATGCCGGGATCATCCACATTCCACATTCTGAATTCTATATTATCGGAGCCGGATCGAACATACATGCGGATATTTTTATTCTCAATGATTGGATGGTAGTATAGTCCTAATTCATCCTGCACAACTTTCTCCTGAAACATGTTTATTTGTTAGCAGAATTATAGACTAAACTTTTGTATCCCATCGGTCAATACTTGATATCCATAGAGGAGAAAAAAATATCTAACGAGTATTCAGCAAAACAGAGGAGCCTCTTGCTACAAAGGTGTTATAGAGTGTCTGAACGAAAAGGCCGTTCAGACACAGGAGGAATGATATAGTTTTTCGGCATCCTTCATTCTGTAGCCATTGTAGGTTGGGCAAAGCGTAGCGTGCCCATCAAATCGGCGAGTAAAAGTAACTGTAAGCGTTCACAGGACACAGCTACCTGCTTTGTTGCCGGGCACTTGAGGTACAGGGATTACGTCTGTGGACCCGTATGCCTCGCATCTGCAACACCCTGTAAACGCTTACCTTTCGGTGGGTTACTGTAAAACAGGCGTTGTAACCCCGTAAACGGTTACCTCCTTTCTATGGAAGGAGATTGCTTCGCTTCGCTCTATCTTTTCAATCTTCAATTCAAAAGTTTTGGAAACAAAACCTTCTCCTGCTTCATCCTCGCCGTACACGGCCCAGTACACCGTCTGGCCCCTGCGGGCCAGATGCCGTATCCTGCGCCATTTCCTCCGGTTCGGCGTGTAGGATTCGCCGGTTATCCACCTGCTGGATCTTCGTGGCAGCACAATAACCTTGCCTGTGAAATCAGGGCTTCTCGAAAAGCCCAGCTTGAACCGGACCAGGTCCGCGGCGTCTTCCCATTCAAAGGTAGGAGGATGGTAGGCCGGGACCGGAGCACCGTCTTCCGGGAAAATAAGGCCAATATCATCAGCCTCATCACCCATAGTGGCTGACGCCGGCCCGTGAAATGTGCTGAAACCGTCATAATCAATATCTTCTAATTGGTAATAGTACGTCAGGCCGGGTGCTACGTCGAAGTCTTTGTAGGAATATTCAGCCCCCTGCGTCGGGCAGCCTTCCGCCTGGATGAGGTAATTTGTGATCCTGTTGTATTCGGCATCCTTTGTATCAGTCCGCCAGAGGTAAAAACCGGCATTGTCAATTTCACTTGCCGTCTTCCACTCTAAGAGCACATGGTCTTCAAGGCCCTCGGCCGTGAAGGAGAACAGGCGCACGGCAAGGGAGCCGACCTGCTCCACATGGTATTCAGCAGGAGTAGTGTTCGCAAAATGTATCCACCCCACGTTTTCGCCCCAGGCATAGCCGCTGAAATTGCCAGTGCCACTAATTGCCGTGCTATTAGTTGATTTGAAGCTGATCCACCCCACATTCTCGCTCCAGGCATAGCCTGAAAGGACACCATCACTGCTGTTCCGATTCACGCCCCAGTTATCCTTCGTGTTGTTGCCGTACTGGCCGCCCTCCCACGGCGTGTGGCCTAACTTTATCCACCCGATATTCTCAGCCCACACATAGCCCACAAGATATGTGATACCCACCGTGGCCTGAGCATTGGTTGAATGCCAATTTTGCCAGCCCACGTTTTCCGACCAGGCGTACTTATTGGTGTCGGAGATATTGGTCGCGGCCCAGACCGGTTGCAGGTTGAAAAGACCAAAGCATATCAGCCAGATTACGCCCAATTGTGTCGTTAGCTTTGCAAATGCTTTCATTTTAGCCCCCTTTTTAATTAAAAATTTACGATTGAAAATTGTTGAAGGAAGGACAATAAAAGACAATAAAAATGCCGGAGCGTAGCGACCACCACAAATCTTCAATCTTCAATTGTCAATTAACCTGGCACGACGATGTGCAAAATCTTTTGTTCTCTGCTTTTGTTCCTCCAACAATTTTCAATCTTCAATAATCAATCTTCACTTGATTGCCCTCCGCGAACGGGCCATACATAGTGGGGTACGGTTTTAGCCGAGTACGACACTTTGCCAGGGTCCATGTATACCCACGCGTAAGTCACACCGGACGCCAGCGTAGTACTCGACCAGTAGTGCGACTGCACGCCCGAAAAGGAGGCGGTGTTAGGAACCGGAGTAGATTGACTAAGATCAATCAAACTGTCAAGCTCCCTTCGATTGGGCAGGCGCCAGTCGCCGGCTACGGAGCCGTCAGTGAGACCACACGATCCATTTGCTAGGTTATTGCAAACGTTTAAGGCGTCAGCCCAAGTTTTTTGTCCAAAACAGTCGGGATTTTTCAACCAAATCAACCCGGTCAGATTATCCGTCACTGTGCCATCGAGAGGAGTTGGTTCCGTAAACCGTGGGGAAGGCCAGGCAACGCCTTTTTGCAGTTCCCCGTCCTGACCGGTGTTGCTACAAGAGATCTCATTGCCGTCTGCGTTATAACATGTGGTCTGCCCGGTCCGAGCCGGCCTTGAGCTGGTCTTGGCCCGGTTATACACCGCGGTCAGGGTATGCCCCGTACCTGCCGGCCCTGCCGACGGCTCTGCAAATTGTCCGGTCCGTGACACATTAGTGGTCCCGTCATTCAAAATATTATAGATATCCTCCAGGGTGTTCATGGCGCCGCCTCCATCGGTCGTAGGCGAGCCAGGGTCCTCCAGACTACCCGCAAAAGATGTCGCACCAAAGAACAGCATAACCATCAGTATTAAAGCGCCTACCATTAACTTTTTCATCTCTATGAATCCCCCTTTTTAATTGATAATTGACTGTTTTCAGAGATCACAGGAAATGATCCTTTATGGACGTAAATACTTGAAACTACAAGCAAAAAATTTCTCATAACAAATTGTGTAGTATAGAACTATAACTTATGGATTTTATAGATATTTATCTAAAATTCTGCACATTTCTTCTTGAGAAAACATAGCATTTCTTGTGATCTCTGGTTTTGTTCCTTTTTGTTCCTTCAACAATTTTCAATTAATATCGGCTTATTCGCTCTTTGACTTTAATAATTGCGCCCTGTGCAGATAAAAAGCTATCCAAAACCCATCACGAAAACACGAAGGTACGAAAACACGAAAAAAGACATAAAAAAGATGAACGTCCAACATCGAATGAAAAAACAAACACCAATACCGAACATTCAACGGCTATTTCTGTATGTTAGCCATTTAGGCTGAAGTATATTGACATACTGTCTCCTGCTTCAACGTTCGATGTTGGACGTTCGATGTTCATCTTTTTCCTGGATTAATCCGTCGATCGCAACTAATTTTCAATCGTCAATACTCTACCAAACGCTTCTTTGTACGCTCTGCTCCGGTAATCACAGAAATCATCCGTATCCCATATCGTGCCCTTATTATCAAGGGCCTGACCCATGCAACCGGCCTGGCACAGGTTTCGCCAGTTGCACACCGAGCATTTTTTGATCTTGTTCCTTCTTTCGGCAAGGGCCCGGCAAACAGCAATCATGGCATCCGATTTAATCATATTGTCCAGGCTGTTATGAAAGGCATTCCCCAACAGGAACTCGTCCTCCATCATTAAAACGCACGGATAGGCGTCGCCGTTGACATCAATCACCAATTGCCTTCCTATCGGACACCAAATATCATCTTCAAATTCTTCAGGCATCTTCAGGAGAAAACCACTGAGGCCGCAACTGATATCAACCCCTGCTCCCCCATTTTTTTGTAAAAGGGAAGTATGTTCATAAAAGCGTTCAGAGTCCCTTATGGTTAATCCCGAACCGACGGATTCCCACTTCCTTTTTGCCGTTCCTTTCCTGCGAAGGGGTATAAAACGGGCCAAGGAGACATCGAGCCTTCCGGCCAATGAAATGATCCCCGGCAGATCATGAAAGTTTTGATTCATGACGGTGGTTGAAAAATTAATTCTTTCTCTCAGACCTGCTTCCTGGAGATATTCAAGGGACTTGAGGCTCTTTTCAAATGAGCCCCTTCCTCTGATACTGTCGTGGATCTTCTTTGTTGAGCCATCAATGCTGATCTGGATAAAGACATTCATGTCAGCCAAAAAATCCGCCCATGCCCTGTTAATAAGGGTCCCGTTAGTCAGGAGTCGAATTTCTACCTTTGAACCAGCGTACTTGAGGATATTTCTGATCTCAGGATGCAGCAAAGGCTCTCCGCCGCTCAGGGTAATGGAATTCCCGCCACGATTTGCCAGTTCGTCTATCATGCGAAACACCAACGACCCCGGCAGGTCCTTGTTTACATCATCTTGAGACCGGGATGTGTAACAATGAGGACAGGAGAGATTGCAACGGCTTGTAAGATGAAAAAAGATCAAATTCAGAGTGGGAAATCTTGCGGGCCTTGCCCGTGCGTTGCCGTCAAGAAAATGATGCGCGGATAATTGTTCCGAGACAGATAAGACATCATACTTTGCTGCCTCGGCGGATATGCCGTATTCTGCACACAGACGTCGCGTCACATCATCAAGAGACACCCCATCATCCAGGTATTGGGCAATTTCCATGCCTGTATCATTCACCTTCACCCATTCGGATTCAGTGGCATGAAACAGGATATGGGCATCCCCGTCTTCTCTCCCGGTTTTATAAGGAGAATATGTGAAGAATGACAATTTCCAGATCCTTAACTACCCAGGGACCCCGCACGGCGACGGACTGCATGCCATGGCCGGGCCGATTTCCTCCAAGATCTCATCGCTGGTGTAGGTAATAATTTTGGGGGGAATATACTCCGGCATTGTGTTTCTCCCTTTTTCTTTTGTGGCCTTTATCTTTTTTTGTTGTCTCTCATCAATCATCATGTCTTGATACCTCCAATAGTTTTAATGACAACATATCCATAAGCGCTGTTCAGCGCCCTGCCCATGCGGCAGGCTAATCCGCCAAGGATCGTCAAAGGCCGGCCGACAAAGTTATATGCCTTCAATAAATGGACTTTCTCAACAAAACTTATCCACAAAAACCATGAGCTCCCCATTATCCGGTTAATACATGTCCATGGCCGGGTATTCATATATATAACCTTGCGTCCCAAACCCCTGATTGATTCCACCCTTCCCAGCATATCGTCTTCCGAAATCCAGGACCAACCTGAGAGATTGTCTCCTTTCTGGCAAAACCACAGAGATTCGTTAATCTTCCGTTGCTTGATGAACCTGTGGACTATCAGGCATCCATCCTGTCGAAAGGCAATCAGGTCACCTGTTTTTTTAAGCTCATCTCCATTAATCAGACGCAAGGAAACAGTGTCTCCGGGCCTGATCAGCGGCATCATGCTGGTTCCCTCAATCCTCACATCAACAGGCCGTTCCGCCTCTTTCCAGAGTTCAAGGACAGATGAGTTATGTATTATGTTTAGTTCGTAGTTCATAGTTCGTAAATATCCAACCATCAGAAGTTCCGACCTCTTCTGAAAAAATCTCTATTTCCCTTTCGGCATATTCGCTCAATGACGTAAAAAAATCTTTATAACCAACTCCGATTTGATCAATCATATTGAGCGAGTTGGGAAAATTTTTTATAGGAGGGAGAGTGAAAAGTACACTGTACTTGGTATTTTGTAGCATGGACAAAAAGAAGGGGGCCCCGGCGGATTTAAGCCGAGGCCCCACAAGAGGAGAAGAAGGGCTTTGGAAAGCCATTCTAAGGAGGTATTTAATTTATCGGAAAAATGTCTGAGGGACTTTAATTTTTTATTGATTTTTTTTACTTTTTTTTTAATTGCCTTATTATAGTACATGGTCAATCTGTCCACGAAGCCGCAACGGGCAAGGAAATAAGGCAGTGAAATTGGGAAAAATACAAGGATGTAGATGTGTTACCTAATTTCGAATTTCCAGTTTCGACATCGGCATTCAATTTAATAATACACGCTTTTTCTAAAAAAGTGTAAACTGGTAAATTAAGGATGCCAAAAATATCACACTACAGGACACCAAGTGCAATCCGTGCCAAGCTGCAGGTGTGGTGTAGTATGAAAAATTATAGGAGATTTTGCGTTTGTGAAAATAACTACCTCTGAAATTGAACATGTGGCCCACTTGGCCCGGCTCAGCTTTGATCCGTCTGAAATTGAAAACTTCAACAGACAACTAAACGACATACTGGGATATATAAGCAAATTAGAAGAGCTGGACACAAGCCGGGTTGAGCCCACTACCCATGCACTGGAACTTACGAATGCCTTTAGAAGGGACGAAGTAAAACCCTCCTTGCCGGTTGAAAAAACTCTCTCCAACGCACCTGAACAGGAACAGGGGAGGTTTGTGGTACCAAAAATTATCTGATGATTCCGCTGAAAAAACCTAATCTGCGGCGCACAATTAACGACTAAGGAAATACAAGATGCCAAGTCTGATCGATCTAAGCATACATGAGCTCCACGACATCCTCAGCAGGAGAGAGGTTTCCGCAGTTGAGGTCACTAGGGCCTATCTGGACAGGATAGGTAAAGTTGATCAAAAAATCAGGGCCTATCTGACAGTGACCGCAGACAAGGCATTGACCCAAGCGGAAGAGGCGGACAGACGCCTTCAAAAAGCAGCCGACATTACTCCTCTGACTGGAATTCCCCTGGGCATTAAGGATGTTATCTGTACCGGAGGGGTGCGGACCACCAGTGGATCTAAAATACTTGAAAATTTTGTACCACCCTATAATGCCACAGTAATGGAAAAACTCGAGGCACATGGGGCGGTAATGCTGGGTAAACTCAACATGGATGAGTTTGCCATGGGATCATCCACGGAGCACTCTGCCTATCATCCTACTCATAATCCCTGGGACCTTGAACGAATCCCTGGTGGATCAAGCGGTGGGTCGGCAGCATCTGTTGCAGCCAGGGCCTGTGCAGGTTCATTAGGCTCGGATACAGGCGGATCGATACGCCAACCGGCCTCATTCTGTGGTGTTGTAGGTCTGAAACCTACATATGGCACAGTATCGAGGTTCGGTCTTGTGGCCTTTGCCTCTTCACTTGATCAGATAGGACCCATTTCAAGGGACGTTACTGATTGCGCCCTGTTGTTGAACGCCATATCCGGCCATGATACCGGGGATTCCACATCTGTACGCAGAGATGTGCCTGACTACACCGGTTCCCTGATGCCGGGTCTTAAAAATTATACATTAGGGATTCCCATGGAATATTTTATTCCCGGTCTTGACCCGGAAGTGGAAAAGACCGTTAAGCATGCGATTGCAGCCCTGGAATCCCAGGGAGCCGAAGTGGTGGAGGTAAGCCTTCCTCACACAGAATATGCAGTTGCCGCATACTACATTATCGCCCCTGCCGAGGCCTCTTCCAATCTCTCACGTTACGATGGAGTAAAGTACGGATTACGTGCCCCGGACTATAAAAATCTCATGGATATGTATAAAAAGACTCGGTCTCTGGGTTTCGGACCGGAGGTCAAAAGGAGAATAATGATAGGGACCTATTCCCTTTCAGCCGGATACTACGATGCATATTATAAAAAGGCCTCACAGGTTCGAACTCTTATCACCCAAGACTTTAAAAAGGCATTTGAAAAATGTGATGTGATTGTCGCCCCTGTTGCCCCGACTACGGCGTTCAAGCTTGGAGAGAAAGCAGACGCCCCGCTCCAGATGTATCTTTCTGATATCTTTACGATTCCGGCAAATCTGGCAGGCATCCCCGGGATTTCCGTGCCCTGCGGCTTAAACAGCAGCGGGCTTCCCATAGGACTTCAACTAATGGCAGGACACTTTGAGGAAACAAAACTCCTCACTGTTGCATATAACCTGGAGCTGGCTCTGGGCCGCTGCAAAAACTGGCCTTTGGATTGATGATTGATGATTGTTGATTGGTCTTGCAACCCACATTTCGGATCAACTCTTAATTTTTAACTCTGGTAAACCAGAGAATTATCCCAAGCGCGAGAAGTACCAGGCTCAACAACTGCCCCATGGTTACCCAGCTCAAAAAGACATAGCCCAACTGTGGGTCCGGTTCTCGAAAAAATTCAACTACTATGCGACACATGGAATAGAGGACCAGGAAAAGGGCCGACTTCCTCCCGCATGGCCAAACCTTGTGACGGAGAGGCCACAGGACAAGAAAGAGCAAAAGCCCTTCAAGTAGGGCTTCGTAAAGCTGAGACGGGTGCCGTGGCACCAGCCCTCCCTGGGGGAAAACCATGGCCCAGGGCACATCCACAGGACGGCCGAACAACTCTCCATTAATAAAATTCCCTATACGTCCCAGGCCGAGGCCTACCGGCGCTGTGACCACAAAGCGATCAGACCACTTCCAGAAGTCCAAATCATACTTGTTACAATATATCCACCCGGAAAGAATAACTCCTGCCACTCCTCCATGAAAGGACATTCCTCCATGCCAGACAGCAAATATCTCTAAAGGATGTTCAAGAAAGTAGGAAAAGTTATAAAATAGTACATAGCCTAACCTGCCTCCCAAAATGATCCCTAAAATCAGAGAGAATAAAATCCCCTCCAGTTGACTCAATTGAGATGCAGCGGAAGGCCCACGATATTGGGAGTCGGAAAGGGCATCTTGACACTCTTCAAGAATCTGCTTTCGCACCAACAGGTAAGCAGCCCCGAAACTGAGCAGGTACATAAGACCGTACCAGTGAATACCTATTGGTCCAATATGGATTATTACCGGATCAATATCCGGGAAAGCGAGCATCGACCCTATTGTTTTTCCTTGCGATCGCTAAGGGTAATGACTTTCGATCCGCCGGACGGCTTCGGATGGTCCGGTCCCTTATCCTTAGTGGCTTTCTTGGATGAGGTAACACCTTGCTTGAATAACACAGCCTCTAACAGATGATGATACTGCTGAATCAGCTTAGGATTAATGTCTGACTCCAGGACAAAAAAGGATACCCTGGTCCGCTGTATCCGGATAGAAGAGAGTGTCATGGCTGTGAGAACGTGGGGATGGACAACAGGACCAAGCTTCTGATCATATAACACGGTACACGGGAAGTAGAGATCAAAAAAAGCTGCCTTTTCCAGAGCGAAGAGAACCGTCTCAGTCTGATGGTTGTATCTGATCTCTCCCAATATCAGTCCAAGCCCATCTACTTCTATCAAAACCATCTCTTTGGCATTTTGACGCAACTTCATACGTGGATCTCCTCAGATTCTGATACTAAATACTTGGTAGGTTGGGGACGCTGCTTCCTTCTGCGGGATTTCTTGAAAGGCTTTGGTCCTGGACGAAGATGTGGATCAGGACCAATGATTGGTTGCCCCAAGACCTCCTGTACTAAATCATAAAACATGATGGACTCCCGGAACGTAGCCTTGTTCCAAACACGCTTGGGCCACTTACCCCTTGCAAGACATAGAGAGATGTTCCACTGGCCGGACAGGATTTGAGCTGCTATGTCTCTTACGGATCTCCTGAAATCATACGGATATAGGATCTCTCTCAACATGGACCTCACTTCAGAAGTAGGCCACTTCAGACGCTCAACATTGAGAGCTTTCCACTCTGGTGTTACACAGAGCCGAGGGTACGCGAAGAGGGCCAGCATAATGGCCTCACTGACTTCAGCACCATCATTTACCATACGATCAAGATGCCCCAAAAGCCCGAAAAGCAGTTTTCGAACCAGTCCCTTTTCCTTATCCTCAAGGGCTAAAACATAACCGGAAAAGACCGAGGCAAACAGCCCGCTCTTAAGCATAAGCTCAGCCCATGGCCTGCTGTATCCGGAACGTAAATCCTTGAGCCACTCGTCCCTTACCCTCGAAATTGCACATAGACGAAGCTTATCGCTGTGCCTGAGCAGGCTTTCCCAAGTATCGGTCTCTATTGTAAAACCCGTCCTGGCCGCGTGTCTTACAGCACGCATCATCCTCACAGGGTCCTTCAGGCATCTGTGTTCCGGATCATTACCTATGAACTTGATAATCCCCTGTTTAAGGTCTGACATGCCCCCCACGTAATCAATTATACTGAAGTCTGCGATATTGTAGAAAAGCCCATTGATAGTGAGGTCTCTGCGAAAGGCATCTTCTTGGGGAGAACCAAAAATATGGGTATCCTTAATCCCCTTACTTGCAGCTTCCCGGTCATCGTAATCACTCCGGCACCTGAAGGTTGACACCTCAATTATTTTTCCACCCCGGAAATACACATGAACCAGCCTGAAACGCCGGCCTATGATCCGGCTGTTACGAAAAAATTTTTTCAGCTCTTCCGGCCTGGCGTTAGTCCCGACATCAAAATCCTTTGGGCGCCTGCCAAGAAGCAAGTCCCTCACGCTCCCGCCGACAAGATAGGCTATGTAGCCATTGTCCTTAAGACAGTAAAGGACCTTCAATGCCTCCCTGTCTATATCTTTTCGGCTGAGACAGTGCTCGGGACGGGAAATTATCCTGGGATGGTTTCCCGGGTCCCCAAATAGACTGGGTTGCTCAGCGGGTAAGCGCTGGGCTGGCTGTGCAGATGCAAAAAAAGTCTTTTTGTGAGGCCTCTTTCTGCGGCTGTATTTATTGGATTTTGACGAGGGTTTTGACATAAATGACGTAAGACTTTTTAGAAACTATTGCCTGGCTTTAGACACTTCAAACTCAATCAGTAAGCCTCTTATCTATCAATTCAGCCACCCTTTCACCGGACAATAACATACCACCAAAAATAGGCCCCATGCGAAACGATCCAAAGGTGGCGTTAGCTGCCATGCCTGCGACAAAGATGCCGGGGAAGGCCTCTTTGGTATTCTCCAACGTAGTATTCTCTGCGACCTCTGCCCACATGGACCGCTCTCCCATTATTTCCCCTGTATCTGTGAGAAGCCTTTCGCCTGTTTTTTTCCGCACGACCTTGAGAACCTCTGTGTCATGGCCGGTACTCTCTACAACATATCCGGCCCTGACAGCCAGGGGATCCACATGGAATCCCGCAATATCCACGGCACTCCAATTAATTACCAGACCGGTGACCCTGTTCTCCCGGACCAGCACGTCCTCTACGGTCATAAGATTGAAAATCCAGGCACCGGCTTTACAGGCAAGACTGGTCAGTGTTGAAGTACATTCCACAGAGTCGGCTGTGTAATATCCGTCTCCTGCATCCTCTACAGAGATGCCGAGGTCTTTAAGGATAGCAGCCCCTTGCTCTTGAACTACTATCTCGTTAAACATCATGCCTCCGCCCCACATTCCTCCGCCAATACTGAGTTTCCTCTCAAAAACAGCTACCTTGTGGCCCTTTTGGGCAAGACGCAGGGCCGCCATAAGGCCTGATGGACCAGCACCGACAATTGCAACATCCAGTTCAAGACAGTCAGAAAACTTAGCCATAAAACGGCTTAAAATAGCTCGGCTAATCTTGATTTCATCTAAAGACATATATTTTAACCCTCCATAAACTTATTGACCAAGGCACATTACTGTGATCCGATAAATATGCAACGTTGTCATAATAGCCCCCTGAATAGGATATAGATCGTGAGTAACCGTCCACCGCAGAACGCAGAGTTCGCAGAGAGATTATTTTTTTGAGTTTTGCCAAGGGAACTATTTATATGATATCATAATTTCAAAGAAGGCACAGATTTTAAATTCAACATTCAACATTTAGAATTCAAAATTGTGTTTGAACGGTCTTTTCGTTCAGACACTATATACGCTACTATAGAAGATAGGACATATTTATCCAGAAAGGAGTAAAAAAATGAAAGGACTGGGCATTACCGTCACTGAACATCTGTTGATTCACCAGAAAGAATCCCCCGCAGCCACAGGCCGGCTGACAAGGCTTCTGCAAGAGCTTATCTTCGCGGCGAAAATTATATCTCGTGAAGTTAATAAGGCGGGACTTGTGGACATCCTGGGTCTCACTGGTGATATCAATGTACAGGGGGAACGCGTACGCAAACTGGACGATTTCGCAAACCACGTGCTCATCTATAGGATGGAGCGGACCGGTGTGGTCTGTGCCATGTCCTCTGAAGAAAACGCCGACATCATACCGGTTCCGGAAG
>JAYEFH010000122.1:0-3576 GCA_034658555.1 Thermodesulfobacteriota bacterium
ATGTCACTTTTTTGTATTGCACCCATCATCTACTTGGGCTTATATTCGTATTTTCGGCACCTTCGATAAGAACATAACATCTTGAAATAACAAGGATTGTGGCCTCCCCCAAATCCGTTATAATCAGCAATTTTTTTTACCCGGCCATTATTCTATCAGATATGATTCGGATTAGAAGCATTTTGACAGACAAAATTAAAAACAAGTTTTTATAGGTCTGCCGGAATATCTCTTCTCTTTTTTCAAAAGTGTTCTTGACTCTTGAAAAAATCCAATCTGCGGCATACGATAAATATTAAATGTTGAATTATTGATAAGAACTCAAAAAGGACTCAGAAAATGTGTGGCATTTGCGGTCTTTATAACTTGGTAGGTGGCGATTTAGGAGATAGTTGCGAAAAAATAGTCCGGGCCATGACATCACAGTTGCGCCATCGCGGGCCTGACGAAAAGGGATATTACTCCCACGGCCCCATGGCTATGGGTCATGCACGCTTGAGCATCATAGATCTTACCACAGGCCAACAGCCTATGAGCAATGAAGATGATTCCGTGTGGAGCGTATTTAACGGCGAGATCTTTAATTACATAGAGCTGCGGGCCGGACTTGAGGGAAAAGGCCACGTTTTCCGAACTACATCTGATACGGAAGTACTGGTTCACCTCTATGAGGACTTGGGGCCGGACATGCTGGATCGGCTAAATGGTCAATTTGCCTTTGCCATTTATGACAGAAAAGACAGGTCCCTTTTCCTCGCCAGAGATCCCTTTGGAATCTGCCCTTTGTTTTACTGTAAAAATGGAAATCTTCTGGCATTTGCCTCAGAGATAAAGGCGTTGCGTGAAATTCCTGATATGGAACTTGCGCTTGATCCTTTGGCTCTGAGCCAGATTTTTACATTCTGGTCGGTGCTTTCCCCCCGCACTCCATTTAAGGGCATAATGTCTCTTCCTCCTGGACATTGGCTTAAGATCGGCCCTGAGACCGGACTTTCTTCTCCCAGGCGCTATTGGTATCTGGATTTTCCAAAGCTGGGGGAAGAAAATAAGGCCAAAACGGAAACAGCATGGGCTGAAGAAGTTGAAGATGCCATGGTTGAAGCAGTCCGCCTTCGTCTCCGGGCGGACGTACCGGTTGGAGTATATCTTTCCGGGGGCTTAGACTCCTCTATTATCGCCACTATAGTTAAAAAACTGACATCAACACCAATAGAGGCCTTTTCCCTGGCCTTTGCAGATGCGTCCTATGACGAATCTGATTTTCAGCAGAGATTAGCCCGGTCAATCGGGGTCTGCTACAATGCTGTCAGGGTAAAAAACCATCAAATAGGTCAGGTTTTTCCTGAGGTGATCCGGCACGGAGAACGACCGATCTTAAGGGCGGCTCCGGCCCCGCTGTTTCTTCTCTCGGACTTGGTAAAAAAAACAGGATTCAAAGTAGTCCTCACCGGAGAAGGGGCGGATGAGCTTTTTGGAGGCTATGACATCTTCAAGGAAGATAAAATCCGCCGTTTCTGGGCAAAAGCCCCTGAGAGTCCTTGCAGACCCCTGCTCCTGAACCGCCTCTATCCGCATGCACCCATAACTACAACAAGAGCCGGTCGTATGCTGACGGCTTTTTATCGCAAGGACCTGCTTCCCACCAATATTTTTGGCTATTCCCACCGTCCTACATGGAACAATACCCAGGCGCTTAGCGCCTATTTCAGCCATAATCTCAAGGAAGCCATTGGAGATTACGATCCTGTGGAAGAACTCAGGGCCGGTATGCCTGACACCTTTTCTTCATGGCACCCATTGCACCAGGCCCAATTTCTGGAGACCCGGCTGCTCTTGTCAGAGTATCTTTTGAGTTCCCAGGGGGAAAGGATGACTATGGGTCACTCAATTGAAGGAAGATACCCTTTCCTCGACCCGAAAGTGACATCCCTGGCAACACGAATTCCACCACATTTAAAGCTCAGGGGCCTAAATGAAAAATATGTGTTACGTAAGGCATTTGAAAAACACCTTCCTCCAGAGATAGCACAACGTCCCAAACGGCCCTATCTGGCTCCGAACAAGGAAAGCTTTCTGGACCGACCGGATGTCTCCATGGTCTACGAAATTCTTTCAACGGATCGGCTATCCAAGAGCGGCTTTTTTGATGTGTCAAGGGTGGACAAACTTCTTAATAAATGCGCTAAGGGCGGACAACTGGGTTTTCGGGACAATGCAGCATTTATTGGAATATTATCTACGCAGATATTGTGGGAAAAGTTCTTGGATAAAGCCCCGATATTATAGTTAGTGCCTGAACGAAAAGGCCGTTCAGACACCAGTTACATCCCATTTTCCGCGGGTATGAAATTGGATTTTTGCGGAATTTTTGCAGTGCTAAGTTCGTGAAAAAAGGACTTTTTCCAGCGTAATCATACAAGGCTTATATCCTTTCCCCGTTTAAGCTTCTCTGAACAGTTCACGTACGCCGCAGAGCCTCTTGACCACCCGGTCCTTTCCAATGACCATCAGCACATCAAAGATGCCCGGTCCCGCCATCTGGCCTGTGATTACAGTGCGAACGGCATTGATAACAATACCCGGCTTTACTTCAAGCCCTTGTACAAAGTCCCTCACAACTTCTTCTGTTGTTTCGAGAGTCCAGGACTCGATCTCTTTCATGCGGTCTGCAAGCTGCGGCAGCCAGTCTTTTAGATCCGGATGTTTGAGCACTCTTTTCTTAAGGGCCTTGGGGTCAATGGGGAAGTCCTCTGAGAAGTATGCCTTTCCCTGTTTTGCAAAGTCCTTGAAGGTATAAAAACGGCTCCGGATAAGATCCAGGGTAGAAAGGAACCACTGCCTCTTTTCATCATCATATGTCGGGTCCCATATGCCTTCCGTAACGAAATCCTCTTTCACTGGCCCGGCGATCTCTTCTATGGGCAATGTCCTAAGAAAATGGGAATTAATTGAAAGGGCCTTTGGGTCTGTGAAAAACTTCGGATCTCCCGGCGTATAATTGAATATGGAATTCGCCCGGCCTATGCCCTCAAGTGAGAAGGCGTCTATCAGTTCCTCCCTGCTGAATAGCTCCCGGTCATCAGAGGTGTGCCAGCCGAGAAGCACAAGGTAGTTCAAGAGGCCCCAGGGCAGGAAACCATGATCCCTGTAAAATTGCACAGATACAAGTTCACCGTGGGTCCGCTTGGATATCTTGCGTTTCTTAATATCCAGGGTAAGAGGCATATGGGCGAACACAGGGCATCTTGCCCCAAGGGCTTCATAGATAAGGATTTGCCTGGGAGTGTTGGCAAGGCCGTCCTGTCCTCGGATAACATGGGTGATTCCATCCCGGATATCGTCCACGGCGTTTGAGAGAAGATAGAGCGGAGAGCCGTCCGACCGCAATATAACAAAGTCTTCAATATCCCGGTACTGCTTTTCAATCAACCCATAGACCGCATCAGTGACACATACCGCACCTTGTTGTTCCGGTACCTTAAAGCGTATGACATACGGAAGCCCCTGGGCCTCTTTGGCAGCTATGGCCTCTGATGTGAGTCTCCTGCAGGTCCTGTCGTATTGAACAGACTGTTT
>JAYEFH010000123.1:0-5333 GCA_034658555.1 Thermodesulfobacteriota bacterium
CTGATCGCTCAATTTACCTGGAAACAAAAAATGAAATACGGAGAAAAAGAAATAAAAAAGGCCGAGCTTGAATCATGGCCGAATCCATGCCCTGAACGCGATTATACCATAGAGATAAGTTTTTCGGAATTCACCTGTCTTTGCCCAAGGTCAGGATATCCTGACTTTGCAACCATAAGGATAACCTATGTACCGGACCGGTTTATAGTGGAACTGAAATCTCTAAAACTATATCTCAACACCTATAGAGATCAATACATTTCGCACGAAGAAGCCGTCAACAAAATTTTTTCAGACCTGACGGAGGTCCTCTCCCCCCGCACTATCAAAGTGGAAGGTGATTTTCATCCAAGAGGTAATGTCCACACAGTGATCAAGGTTGGCCTTGATCACCGTTTCGGCAACTAAGTTCTATTAAAAAATTGTTTAACATCTAACCACTTGATTTTTTGACTTTTTTGAGGCTTCGTTGTGATGAAAAAGCTAGAGGAAATAGAATAAAAAGCAAACACCCAATACCTAACATTCAACAGCTATTTTCATTTTTTCATCTTTTCCCATTCAACGTTCGATGTTGTACGTTCGATGTTACTAAATTCTAGGTCCCCCAACATGTGAATGCGCCCTATGCATATCCATGTCAATTTGATTTATGCTTCAGTGCTACGTAGGTCTTGACTTTTCTTTCAAGTTAATTATCATCAAACTGAAAAAATTATGGCTTATAGTTGCACTAGGGTGACTCTTGTGTTTTTTTCGTTTTTGCCTCCCGTGTTGCAAAATAATATGGCCTATCCCCATCATTAAGCTTGTGGAGTCCTATCCAAAGATCTCAAGGGTAAAACTTGAATACTACGAAATTAAAAGAGTCTGTACAAAAGTCAGGCAAAGCGTTATGGAATAGTTTTCCTTATTTAATAGGCGTGATTTTATTAATTAGCTTGGTAAACGTTAGTATATCTGAATCTTCATTTACTCTTTTGTTTAAAGGGAACTTAATTTTAGATTCTTTAATTGGTAATATCTTGGGAAGTATTTTAACTGGAAATCCAGTAACAAGTTATATTCTTGGAGGAGAATTGTTAAATGAAGGAATAAGTTTGGTTGCGGTAACAGCATTTCTTGCTTCCTGGGGAACTGTTGGAATTATACAATTACCTGCAGAGTCAATATTACTAGGCAAGAAATTTGCTATTAGCAGAAATTTTACTGCATTTATTTTTTCAATTATTGTTGCTATACTTACGGTAACAGGGGTGAACTATTTTGACAACTAAAATGGCTTATACCGGTTGGTATTTCTCAATCACAGTATGTGTCATTTATCTAATAACTGCGATTTTTAATTTATCAAAAGTATTTTTTGCTTTAGATCAATTTAAAATTATAATACTAAAAATTTCCCCCGTATTTTTGTTAATATTTATTTTAATGGTTGTGACGAATTATTTTATTAATCCAAAAACTCTTACTAAATATATGGGCAAAAAATCAGGTATTAAAGGTTGGATTATCGCAATAATTGCAGGAATAATTTCAACAGGACCAATCTATATGTGGTATCCTTTACTTAATGATTTACAAAAACAAGGGATGAGAACAGGACTAATTGCGACTTTTTTGTATAATCGAGCAGTAAAAATTCCTTTATTACCTATGCTTATTATATATTTTGGATTAACTTATTCAATAATTTTATTAACAAGTATTGTTTTTGTTTCAGTAGCTCAAGGAATAGCTACTGAAAAAATAATGGAGATTATAGAATGAAAATTGCGGTTGCATCTGAAAAAAATGATATTAAAGCAGAAGTATATCCTACAGCAGGAAGAGCGCCATATTATTTGATATTTGAAGACAAAAAATTAATCAAAAGTATAAAAAATCCTTTTGCAATTGGTGGAGGGGGTGCAGGTTATGGAGTTATTCAAATGTTATCAGATGAGAATGTTGACTTAGTGATCAGTGGCAATTTTGGACCAAATATGATCACTGTATTTAAAGAAAAAAAATTGAAATATAGAATAATTCAAAATATGATAGTTGAAGAAGCATTGGAGGCTGAAAAAGATCTGTGATCCGAGATGTATTCAATTTCTGCCTTTTCTATGACTGTTTATTTAATGTATATAATCCTCCCATGAAAGCACTGAAACATACCCCGAAATTCTGATTCAACCGATTCCTTTGCCCCGCAATCACTGAAGGCACCGGAAGGGTTTGGATACATTCTCAGACCTGCTTTTACCAGCCAAGTCATGACTGCTGACCATATTTTTGGCAATCCGTCTCTTCAGCTCAAAGAACTATCGTAATCAACCCCCTTCAGCTTCAAACTTCAGGCTTTAAGCTCTTATGAAACGCCGCAGGTTGGGTTTTTTCAGCGGAATCATTAAGGCAATATGATTTACATCCGATACGTAAACAAGGATCAGACCAGCCCTGCACAAGCTACATGACTACTCACTGACAGCGGGACAGGCTGCCAAAACCGGCCGCTGGTCCGTCTAAAGGGCATTATCGGGGTTAAAAGGATGATTGGGCGATTAACCACCTGCTGTTTGATTATTGTATTATTGTTTACTTTTGCGCCTGCTCATGCTTCCCATAAAGAGACCACACCGGTGAAGATCGGAGTCCTTACTAAGAGAGGAGTCGAGCGATGCATGGAAAAGTGGTCCCCCACTGCCGAATATCTCACGGCCAGGATCCCGAGCATGACATTTACCATTGTACCGTTCACATTTAATCAGATTAACTCATACGTTAAAAACGAAAAAGTCGATTTTGTTCTTGCTAATCCTTCCATCTATGTGGAATTGGAAAGCCGATATGGAGTAATCCGGATCGCCACGCTGAAAAATCTGCGCGGCAAGGATGCATTAACCTGGTTCGGCGGAGTGGTTTTCTGCAGGGCCGGCAATAATGACATATCCGGTTGGGAAGCCCTCAAGGGCAAGTCCTTTATGTCTGTCGATGAATCTGCTCTGGGCGCATGGAGGTCGGTCTGGCGTGAAATGAAGGAGAGAGGTATTGCCCCCTATCGTGATTTCACTCGACTTGAGTTTGGAAACACGCAAGATACTGTTGTCTATGCGGTAAGGGACCGCAAGGTGGATGCCGGGTCGGTCCGGACCGACACACTCGAACGTATGGCCTCAGAGGGCAAAATTGATATCAAGGATTTTCGTGTTGTCGGCGAACACTACGAGCAACATAAGGAGTTTCCCTTTGTTCACAGCACGCGCTTATATCCGGAATGGCCATTTGTAAAGCTCAAACATACTTCGAATGAACTGGCTGAAAAAGTTTCGATAGCATTGCTTGAAATGCCTCGGGATTCTGAGGCCGCAAAGGCCGCAAGATACGCAGGGTGGACCATTCCTTTGAACTATCAGCCTGTGCATGAATGTCTCAAGGAACTCCGTGTCGGGCCGTACAAGAACTCCGGGGAAATTACGCCGGCCGATGTTTTTAAAAAGTATTGGCAGTGGATCCTGGCTGGTCTGGCTGCCATGGCTATGATGATCGCGGTGACGGTCCGGGTGATCCGGCTCAACCGCAATATCTCGCGAACACAGGAAAAGACTGAAGAGATCAACCGCCAGAAGGAAAAGACTGAAGAGATCAACCGCCAGCTTGAGCAGGCGATTTCCCGGGCCAATCGTTTGGCCCTTGATGCCGAGGTTGCCAGCATAGCCAAAAGCGAGTTCCTGTCCAATATGAGCCATGAGATCCGCACGCCGATGAACGGCGTCATGGGCATGACAGGCCTACTACTTGATACTGAATTGACCACTGAGCAGCGCGAATTCGCTGAGATGGTCAGAAGCAGCGCTGATTCCCTGCTGGGACTCATCAATGACATCCTCGATTTTTCCAAGATGGAAGCAGGGAAACTCGACATGGAAATACTCGATTTCGATCTTCGCACGGCCATGAAAGATATGAGTGATACTGTGGCCATGCGTGCTCAGGAAAAAGGGCTGGAGCTGATCCTCCTCATAGAGCCGGATGTCCCTGTACTGGTGCGGGGCGATCCGGGCAGGCTCCGGCAGATCCTGATCAACCTGATAGGCAATGCCATTAAATTCACACACAAGGGCGAGGTGGCCCTGCATGTTACCCTGGACCATGAGGATGATTCCATGGCCATGATCCGCTTTGCCGTGAAAGACACGGGCATAGGCATCCCGGCAGACAAGATCGACGGTCTGTTTCAAGCCTTTACCCAAGTGGACGCATCGACTTCCCGGAAATTCGGTGGGACCGGGCTGGGCCTGACTATTTCAAAGCAGCTTGCTGAAATGATGGGCGGGCGGATCGGCGTGGAAAGTGAGGAGGGAAAAGGCGCTACCTTCTGGTTCACGGCCAGTCTGGAGAAGCAGCCCCCTGCAAAGGAAACTGAGGCAACAGCGCAGGAAGACACCTCCCGCCTCAGGAAGGCCGGATTCACCGCATACCTGACCAAGCCCGTAAAGCAGTCTCAACTCTCCAACTGCCTTATGACGGTAATCGGCCGCAAACCCTCCGTTGAGACCTTGCAGGAAAAAATTATCACGCGGCACACCATAGCGGAAGACCAGAAACGAAAAATTCGTATCCTCCTGGCTGAAGACAACATAGTCAATCAGAAACTAGCATTGAGGCTTTTGGAAAAGATGGGCTATCGCGCCGATGCGGTGGCAAACGGCCTGGAGGCAGTCGAGGCGATCAAAACCATTCCCTATGACCTTGTGCTTATGGATATGCAGATGCCGGAGATGGACGGAATTGCCGCTACTCAGGAGATTCGAAAAAGAGAAGACCAGATCAAAGCTCAAGGCTCAAAGCTCAAAGCAAAAGATGGAGCTTCTTCCGACGAGCTTTCAGCCTTGAGCTTTCAGCATTCAGCTCGATCTGAACGTGTTCCGATTATTGCCCTGACCGCCAACGCAATAAAGGGAGACAAGGAAGTCTGCATTGAAGCCGGAATGGATGACTATATCGCCAAGCCTATTCAGCCTGATAAACTGGCAGACACCATCCGTCGCTGGACCTCAACCGGCAACACAAATTAACGTCTTTTTTGCCATCTTTTTCGTTACTCGTCGATCACATAACCCGTTATGCCCGCTATTCGCGCCTTTAATACAACAAAAAATCCTGTTAATTTTTATTCAACTTATTTATCCTCCGTTCCTAAGCTGAGACAAGCATTCCGCTGGTATGCGAAAATTCCCTTTTTAATTACTTCAAAATCATTTATGCTTTCTAGCTGAAGGTAAAAAAGGATTGCGTAATAGAATATGGAAGATCTTTCTGAATTCATGATGTACGAGATGAAATTCGTC
>JAYEFH010000123.1:5433-14289 GCA_034658555.1 Thermodesulfobacteriota bacterium
GCGCCGACGGGAGCGCCGAGATATATCTGCCCGCCCAGTTTGTCTTTTTTTCTGCAATCTTGATGAAACGGCTCTGACCAGTGGGGTGTCATCGAACGGCCTTGCTTCCGGCAATACTGAAAATGAGGCTAGGCTGCATGCCTTGATGGAATATATAGAAAGAGATGCTGATAGAGTTGTGCTATACTTTTAAGAGAGGTGTTTCACGCTGGAAGCAGAAGATCCCGCAGTAGCCTGTCTCCTGGACCGATGCAGGGAAAGAGGACGTTATGTCCAGTTTTTGGATTTGACCCCTGATTTTGGAATACCGTGCTACAAGGCCTTTGTGCAGACAGGGAATGAAATTGTAACGGGTTGTGCACAGCCGACCTGAGTGGAAAAACTGCAGCGGTATCTGCATTAACTGAGCTGGCATATCCGTATTTTGTCAGATCAAATCCGTCTCCGGTAGGGCAAAAGACCATAAAATACGAGGAACTACCCGATTATTCATCAAGGGATGTGAGTCGCGACTTGAATACCGTTGAGAAGCTGCTGCTATCAAACGGCCTTAAACCGATTTATGTGAATTTAACAAGAAAGGACATGGATGTTCCTGTGGTAAGGGCGTTTGTGCCGGGTTTGGAGTTCATGGCGATATTAGACCGGTTCTCAAACTTCAGCAAAAAACAATTCAGAAATTTTCTTAGGAGTCAAGTAAAAACAGTTATCAGTCGGCGTAGTCTGCATAGGCCTTCCGTTGCACTGTCTAGAGGATATTGTTTCTGATTTATCCTTGACCATCCGTAAAGTTGCATGATAAAAAGCAGTTCGTCGATTGGGCCGGCATAGCTCAGTGGTAGAGCAGCTGATTCGTAATCAGCAGGTCTTCGGTTCAAGTCCGAATGCCGGCTCCAAAAAAAGTACGATATAAAGAGTAGTTACGGCTTGATAGTATAGGAAACCCCATTTTTTGACAGGATCAACAGGATTGTCAGGATAAAAAATATCAAGAAATCCTGTTGATCCTGTCAGAGAAGTCCTCCCGAATGGCACTAAGTTCATATTAAAACCAAAAAAGGAGGAGAGTATGGCACGAAAATCATTTCCAAAAGCAAAGGTTGCGGGGAAAAAACGTATTCTCAACGCACGGAAGGATACGCCGGATATTCGGGACCGCATTTACGAGCCCGCTCTTATTCAACTGCAGCCTGAAATCGATAACCGAAGCGGGACAGATGTCCTTGATCAGGGCGAGGAAGGGGCCTGTACCGGTTTCGGCCTGGCGGCTGCCATCAATCTACTGAATGTCAAGAAAAGAAATCTGAAATTCAAGGCCAGTCCGCGGATGCTTTATGAAATGGCGAAGAAGCATGACGAATGGCCGGGCGAAGATTACGCAGGGTCCAGTTGCCGGGGAGCAATACGCGGCTGGAAAAACATGGGAGTCTGCAGCGAAGAGGAATGGGTCTATTCGGTGGATGATCCGGGGGAACTGACCATCGAGCGGGCCAAGGCAGCCCGGTCATGCACAGTCGGTGCCTATTATCGTCTGCGGCCGGAAATCAACGACTACCATGCGGCGCTCAATGAAGTCTGTGCCATATACGTTTCAGCCGATGTTCACTCCGGATGGTTTGCCACCAAGGCAGCGAAGAAAAACGATCCGGCCATTATCATGCCTTCGAGTACTATTGAAGGCGGCCATGCCTTTGCCATTATCGGCTACAACAGTCAGGGCTTCATTGTTCAGAATTCATGGAGCCCGAAATGGGGTTCCAAGGGCTTCGCCATTTGGCTGTATGAAGACTGGCTGCAAAATATAAATGACGGCTGGGTATTCCGGCTGGCCATCCCGACGCCGAATATCTTCGGGATCACCTCCCGCTCGCTGGTTACCGTTGATGCGGAAACAGGCAAAGCAGCACCGACAAGGCTGGAAATCGCCGGCCACTTCGTGCATTTTGATGACGGTAAATTGAAAGAACGTGGCGATTACTGGAGTAATGCCGATGATATCCTAAAAACGGTGAAACTCATTAGTGAATCTGTCGGCACCGAGGCATACAACCATCTGCTCATCTATGCCCACGGAGGTCTGAACAATCCCGCCGCATCGGCAAAACGTATCGCAGCATTGAAGAACGGCTTCAAGCGCAACGGCATCTATCCCTTCCATATCATGTACGACACCGGCCTGGTTGAAGAATTTAAGGATGCCGTTGTGCGTGCCTTCAGCGGCAAGCGCACGGAAGGATTTTTTCGAGACTTGTATGATAAATTGATCGAACAGAGTGACCTGTTGATAGAAGACTTTGTCCGTAAACCGGTTACTCCCATTTGGGAAGAGATGAAGAACGATGCCATTCTGCCGTTCGAGCGGCAAAAGGACGGCAAAATAAGCGACGGTTTGTTCGTCATCAAGGCTTTTGCCGAGGCATTACAGGATACCCATCTGAAAATTCACCTGGCCGGACACAGTACCGGTGCTATTCTGCTCGGCTACCTGCTGTATGCCCTCGATGTCCTCGACATACCCGATTTGATCAAGAGCTGCAGCCTGATGGCTCCCGCCTGCTCGATTAATTTCTACAAAGAGCACTATGAACCAAGGCTGAATGGGCAGGATACCGGCAGGGCAAAAGTCAGACTGCCTGCACTGGCTATATACGATCTCACGGAAAAGCTTGAACTGAACGACAATGTTGCTTTTGTTTACCGTAAATCATTACTCTGGCTGGTGTCCCGCGCTCTTGAACGGCAAATCGACAAGCCCCTGCTGGGAATGCAGCATTATGCGAAACAATTGACTGTGCATCCGGGCATGTCGATCCACTATTCGAATGGCAAAAAGGGTGTTACCACCAGCACCTCGCATGGCGGGTTCGATAACGATGTCAAGACAATGAACACGATTATGACACAGATACTGGGAAAAGCGCCGGCAAAACCGTTTACCGAGAACGAGATGAAAGGATACTGAGTTCCAAGGCCCCCGGAGCAATTTTCCCGGGGGCAAGGCGCATATTCCGGTTTTAGAAAAGACCGCTTACTTTTCCGGTCTCCGTATCTACATCGATCCTGCGATAGGCCGGATCAGAGCCGGTTCCGGGCATGAGGCTTATAGCACCGGCGACCGGGACTACAAAACCCGCACCCTTGTAGGTCAGGATATCCCGCACAAGCAGATTCCACCCCTTGGGTACGCCCTTGATGTTCGGGTCGTCTGCCAGGCTGAGGTGGGTCTTTACCATGCAGGTCCCCAGCTTGGAGATCTCAGGATCCTGTTCCATGGCCTTGGCCTTGGCAAGGGCCTCCGGAGTATAGGTAACGCCGTCACCGCCATATACCTCTTTGGTTATCAACTCTATGCGCTCGCGAATGGGCATATCAAGATCGTAGAGGAAGCGGAATTCGTTCTTTTCTTCACAGGCATCGACAACTGCGTCTGCGAATTCCAGTGCACCGTCTCCACCCTTCAGCCAGTGCTCGGACACGGCCGCCCGCGCACCGGCCTGCTCACTCATCCTGCGAACTACGGCGATTTCGTCCTTGGTGTCATTGTAAAAGGCATTAATACAGACCACTGTATTGATGCCCGCTTTTTTTACAGTTTCGATATGATGGATCAGATTAGCGCATCCCTTCTCCACCCACTCTACATTCTCACCATTGTACTCCTCTGGCATCGGACGGCCCGGGCGTGGTATGGGCGCTCCACCATGGCACTTGAGTGCCCTGATAGTGGCCACTATCACTGCGCAGTTGGGTTTGAGTCCGCTGAAGCGACACTTCAGGTTCCAGAATTTCTCAAAACCGATATCAGCTCCAAAGCCACTCTCAGTTACCAGGTAGTCAGTAAGCTTTAATCCGATTCGGTCGGCAATAACCGAAGATTGACCTATGGCAATATTTGCAAACGGTCCTGCGTGGACCAGGCAGGGCTGACCTTCAACGGTCTGCATGAGGTTGGGATTGATGGCCTCCACCATCCAGGCGGTCATGGCGCCGGCTACTTCTAGATCTTCCGTTGTAACGGGCTTTCCTGTACGGTCATAGGCAAGCACTATGCGGCCCATACGTTCTCTGAGATCCTTGAGGTCATTTGCTATGGCAAGTATTGCCATGATTTCCGAGCTGACGGCTATGTTGAACCCGCTCTGCATTGTAAGGCCGTCCATCCGGCCCCCCAATCCAAGCGTAATGTTCCTCAGGGCCTGGGCACAGAAATCCATTATCCATCTGAATTCCACGCTCTTGGGGTGGATATTGAGACGCTTCAGTCCCCTCCGGCCCAACTGTTCGTCTGTATAATTGGACTCGTGCTGCATGCGGGCGGTCAAGGCGGTCATGCCCAGATTATGGGAATTCATGATGGCGTTGATATCACCTGTGAGTCCGAGAGAAAATCTCGAAAGAGGAATGACCAGCGAAAGGCCTCCTCCTGCCGCGCTGCCTTTGATATTGAAGGTGGGTCCTCCTGATGGCTGCCGTATGGCGCCCATCACGTTTATGCCCCTCTTTCCGAGCCCTTCCATAAGACCAACTGCACAGGTGCTTTTACCCTCACCCAGAGGAGTGGGTGTAACAGCGGTAACGTCTATGTATTTCCCATCCGGCTTGTCCTTGAGACGTTCCAACACCTTGGCATAATCGATCTTTGCCACATGGTGGCCATAAGGAAGGAGTTCTTCCTTTTTAAGGGCCAATTCCTCACCAAGCTGATATACTGTTTTCATGTTTTCTTCAGCAGCTTCGGAAATCTGCCAGTCTTTCATTTTAGTTGGATCTAGTTTCATCAGAAGATTCTCCTTTGTAAAAATTTCTGGACGTAGACCCGGACATGATATAAATGGGAGTTTCCATTTATTAAAAAGGTCCCTGTTGAAGGAGAATGTCCGGGTTTGTGGATTTGTAACCGTTCACGGGATTACAATGCCCGTTTTAACGCAACAGAATTTGTTAATCACAGACTATATTAACTACCCTAGATGGGGGGGTTTTTCAACAAATGGAGGAAAAAATTGTGGAGGCTAAAAATTGTTACTGGAAATAGATCCGGAAAGACCCCGTCCTCGTCAGATAAACAGGGTAGCAGAGGTCTTGAGAAAGGGAGAGATAATAGTATATCCCACAGATACCTGCTATGGCATAGGAGCTGATATTTTTAACAAGAAAGCAATCGGACGGATTTATCAGATCAAGGGACTCCATAAAAGCTCACCCTTCAGTTTTGTATGCGCAGATCTCAGAGATATAAGCAAATATGCCTTTGTGACAGACTATGCCTATCGAATATTGAGACGTTTTTTGCCTGGCCCTTACACCTTTATTCTACATGGATCCAGGGAAGTCCCCAAAATGATGCTTACAAAGCGCCGCACTGTTGGAATTCGTATTCCATCTCACCCGATCTGTGAGGCAATAGCTGAGGCACTGGGCAACCCGCTCATAAGCACCTCAGCCGTCATAGGGGATGGACCTGTATGGTCAGATCCCAAAGAAATTAATGAGGTCTTGGGAAAGAGATTGGCTATGGTCGTAGATTGCGGAATTATTCCTGCAGTGCCATCAAGCGTGATATCGTTGGTGAATGACGAGCCCAAGGTGCTCAGAAAGGGTAAGGGTGATGTCTCGATTTTTACTGATGCTGAATTTTGAATATTGAGTTCTGAATTATGGAAGAGAATTAGATTTCAAGTCCTTGCCTGTCTTGAAAACTACGCGGTAACTTGAAGGACATACTGTGAGCAAACCTGTCTTGGGGTTTACAAATTCACGCTTTTTTTGCCTATGTAGTGAAAAACTTCCTATCCCCCTGATCTCTATCCTTCTTTTTTCTTTAAGCGCTGAAATCATCGCGTCAAAGACCACATCAACTACGGTTTCAAGGTCTTTTTTCAGGTGCTGCGAAAAACCCTGCTGCAACCGGACAACAAGATCACCCTTCAATATGGACTGTGGCTGTTGCTCAGATCCCATAGGAAACCGGATTGCCTGTGGAAGATCCCAGTAACTGCCGGAGAGCATTGCCCAAGGTCTTTGCCCCTTCTTTCTGTAAAAGCTCCCTTATGATTGAAATGCGGTCTTTCCTGGGATAGACGAGTTCCGGCCTTCCTTCTATTCCCGCCAGACCGGCAGCCTTTTCCACAGCCACGCTGAAGTTGCCCAATTCGTCTACTAGTTTGGCATCCAGGGCCTGATGACCTGTCATAATACGTCCGTCAGCAATGGCCGAAACCTGCTCTTCAGGGAGCTTTCGACTATTGGCTACTGCCGTTACGAATTGTTTCTGTATATCTTGCATTACTCCCTGGAGCAAGGCCCGTTCATCTTCTGTCATATCTCTGGTGATGGAGCCCAAATCCTTGAAAGCCCCACTCTTTACCACGGTTGTCTTGATCCCGAGTTTCTCCAGCAGACCTTCTATATTGGGCACCTTCATAATAACCCCGATACTTGCCGTCACTGTGCCGGGGTTAGCCACAATATGCCTGGCACCTAAAGACGCATAGTACCCACCTGATGCTGCTACTGTAGCAAGAGATGCCACTACAGGCTTTTCCTGGTCCAGCCTTTGGATTTCTTCATATAGTTCCTGAGACGCCCCAACAGCACCACCAGGGCTGTTTATACGGATTACCACGGCCTTGATTTTCTGATTATATCGAAAATCCCGCAGGGCCTTTATGGTAGCCTCGGGTTCAGTGATAAGACCTTTGATATCCACCACTCCGATTTTATCTCCGTGGTAGATCGAAGGACTAGTAATCCCACCCTTTGTTGTCCACAATATTAACAGAAAAAAGGCCACTGTAATGAGTATGGTAAATACTCCGATGGTGGCCAGAGCTACCAATAATGGATGGGCATATCGGCGTTCTTTGCGCGTCCGCAACTCTTGCATGATCCCTGCTTATTCTTCCCTGCCCTTGTCTTCCTCAGAATGAGTACGATTGTGCTGTTGTACTAATTCTTCCTGTAGCAGGCTGCCCAAAGTAGTACCGGCAGACCTATTGACGCCGCTGTACTCATCAAAACGTGAACGCTCCTCATCTGTAGATATCCGTTTAACAGAGAGCCCTATACGCCTCTCCAGAGGGGCTACATGGATAACCTTGGCACTGATTTTATCTCCTACCTGAAACATTCCAACCGGTGTCTTGATCTTGCCGGGTCCCAACTCAGAAACGTGAATCAAGCCCTCCACTCCCTCTTCAAGCTCAACAAATACCCCAAAATCCGTTACATTTGTCACCTTTCCGGCAACCTGGCTATTGACAGGATATCTCTCCGGAGCCGACTCCCATGGATCAGGATGAAGCTGTTTAACGCCTAAGGAAAAACGTTCTTTTTCCTTATCGATATTGAGCACTACGGCCTGGATAGCCTCCCCTTTTTTATAAATCTCATTGGGATGTTTGATCCTTTTGCTCCAGGAGAGGTCTGAGATATGAACAAGTCCGTCTATACCTTCCTCAATGCCTATAAACAGACCAAACTCAGTGATATTCTTTACAGCTCCCTCAATTACCGTACCAATTGGATAGCGATTCTGGACCAGATCCCAGGGGTTGGGTTCTATCTGCTTCAGCCCAAGAGATATCCTCTGAGCCTTGGAGTCAACCTTAAGCACAACTGCCTCGACAACATCTCCCACATTAACCATCTGGGATGGATGACGTATACGCTTTGTCCACGACATTTCAGACACATGGATTAGACCCTCTACGCCTTCCTCGAGTTCTATAAATACACCGTAATCAGTAAGGCTTACTACCTTGCCGGTCACTCTTTTTTCCACAGAGTACTTCTCTTCCACTCGCAGCCAAGGATCCTCCGCAAGCTGCTTCATGCCCAAGGAAACCTTTTCGCTTTCACGATCAAATGTGAGAATTTTCACTTTAATTGTGTCACCCACATTAAAGAGCCTGGAAGGATGTTCTACACGTCCCCACGACATGTCGGTGATGTGGAGAAGTCCATCGATCCCTCCAAGATCCACAAATACGCCATAATCCGTGATATTTTTGACATCTCCTTCTATGACCTGCCCTTCCTCAAGAGAAGCCAGGGTATTAACCCTTTTTTCCGCCATCTCTTTTTCCAGAAGGAACCTGCGGGAAACCACGACATTCTCTCTGCGGCGATTACACTTCAGGATAGCACATTCTATAGTCTGATTTGCAAGGGCCTCGGGATCACGAACAGGCCTGAGATCGATTTGAGAAAAGGGTAGGAAAGCTGTTACTCCGCCCTTGCGGTCACCAATTCGCACAGACAAGCCACCTTTTACCCTGGATGACACGGTAGCCTTTACTGGAATTTCTGCTTCAAATGCCTTTGCTATTTCTTCCCATACTTGACGGCGGAGGGCCTTGGAATAGGAAAGCCTCAGCATTCCCTCGTCAGGGTCCCAACGTTCAAGCAGCACCTCTACAGTATCTCCTGCGGAGATGGTTATCTCTCCTTCTTCATCACGAAATTCCCGAATCGGGATCAGACCTTCTGATTTATATCCGACGTCGATCATAACGGATTCTTTGCCGACGCGTACAACAGTACCTTCGAGGATTTCTCCTTCCTGAAAGGTGCGAAGACTTTGCTCAAAAAGGTCTTTAAACTGGTCCATGTCATCGGTTTCTTCCAGCGGCATATTTTCTTCTAAAACCTCTGAATCTGTTTGAGAAGTTGCGGTCTCCTGATCAGAGACAGCCGTTAGAGTTTGTTCCTGAGTTACCTCACTCGCCACTTTTTCCATTACCCAATAATCCTCCTAAAAAAACGAATGCTATTTTATACCAGGACAATCTATAAAGTTCAATGGGTATAAAAGCCAACATAAAGTTTACTGAAGATTTGAACTGACAGTCTATT
>JAYEFH010000124.1:0-3552 GCA_034658555.1 Thermodesulfobacteriota bacterium
CACCAGTAGTCACCCTCTTCGGTCTTGGTCCCTGCCTCGGCGTCGGGTTGCTCCCCAGCAGAGCCCTATCCTCCAGGCAGACCATGAACAAGATAACACTTACCCATACAAAACAGCGAAGAGGCATCTTTTTCACCTCTGATTCTTCATGCCAGGGTGATATGCCATTGTCAATAGTCTAGGCTTGATCCATTCCTTGACTTGATCCTTTACCTGAACTGTTTATAAAATATCGTAAGCGTTCACGGAACGTTGAAATTAGAAAATAGAAATTGGAAATTTGGCCTTCATGCTTTTGTACTGTTGATGATTATATTATCTGATAGTCCACGGTGTTCTGAACCCTTTTGTTCCACTTATCAAAGTCGTGCCAGACCATATCCGATAACTCTTCTGCCAGTTTGTAAACATCCAACTCGTAAACTCGTTTCATTTCTCCCAAATTTCTACTTTCCAATTTCAAGTTTCAAGCCGTGAACGGCTACAAAATATCTTACCCCATCCATGTCCCAATCACACCAAATACATCTTGATTGCCTTTCCACGATTGCGACCATCAGACCCGCGCCATCCGCCAGAATTCACATTCAAGACGCGACCTGTTTTCCTTTCCCATTTCTTGAAAGTAAGGCTATTGAATTATTTCAGATATCCCTCTTCCCATGTCTCCCTCTGAAAATGGTATAGAGCGAATATTGTGCCAAGGTGAGGAAAATAGGCATTTGCTCAGAGGCGGAGGGTCGCAACCTGTTGATCTGCCAATATAATCTTCTTTGAAACAGGTTCGTGGAACAAGTCGTTATAACTAAATAAGAGCTAGATCTGCTGTCAAGTTGCTATGCATGCGGAGGGGCCTGGCGTAAATTTAATTGGCAGCATTCCTTGATCGTACACGGACTTGGGGATCAGTACGGGACATGATACACCATTGTCCTACGTCAAGGGCCTGAACCCTTCACTTAAAGATGGCACGAAGGCGAAAATGATGAGTACAAAGGAGCTATTCACCAAACTTGCCTTCTTTGGCATGCGGCCCTTGCGAAGGGTTGCTCAACTCAACCGGGAAGGTGTGGGGTAATTAATGAGCTTTTTGTCCGATTTTTCTTGCGCCACTGCAACTAGGGTCTGACTCTCCTGCTCTGCATTATGAGCGTCTGCGCGCTTCCGCGCCAAGCGGGAATCCGCCACAACCGGGAACCTCTTAAATGGATGTTCCACCTATTACACAGTTGATTCCATTTTAGATCGTAAACTCGGTTCGTACTTGGGGCCTGTAGAATGCGTGCACGGAATACTTCACGAATGCGGTTGTATTGCTGAGTATCGGCAGATAGTCCTGCTTCTTCTCCCCGCGCAACTCTCCCTCCAAAGGAGTTGGCCAGGGACAAAACGGTTGAGTGGTACTGACGACCGTGGGCATCGGCCTGCTCTAGGAGTTGACTTCTGGCACTAGAGAGAGAGCTTTGAACACCCTCTTTTGTCCACTCACTCGCATACCAAATACCTCCAGCGGCTATTAAGGCACCAAAAATCGCCCAAGGACCTACTCCCGCTATACCGGCTGTTTCTGCGGCACCTACCGTTCCTGCTAATCCTGCTCCACCACCTGCACCCGATAACATGCTCCAGAAACCCGTCAGTCGATCAGCTCTCCGACCTAATTCATCGAGAAAATCATTTATCGCACTTCTTTGAGCATCAGCTAGCCCTCTCAATACTACCCCTCTTCCGTACTCCTCAAGCATCGTGATCAGCGTCCCTGCCTCAACCTGTGCCCGTTGAATCACTTCACCTTTCCCTTCCAAAACCTGGATCTCCGGCCTCGACCTAATTATTTTTCTCTCCTTATCTGTCAGCCTGCTTGTCGGTTTTCGCTGCACTGTCCTATTCTGCTGCACTACGTGCGTCAATTCATGTGCCAGCAATTTTTTCCCGCCACTCGTCTCCGGTGAGTACTGCCCTGCTCCAAATGTCACATCCTTCCCTACTGTAAAAGCTTTTGCATTCACAGTGCGAGCCAATTCCGCTGCCCGTGTACTAGTATGAAGCTTTACTTTGCTGAAATCATATCCAAATCTTGGCTCGAAGAAAGCTCGAACCGGTTCAGGTAAAGGTGTTCCTTCTGTTTTTAATAATTGGATGTTGGTTTCGAGATTAGAACTTACAATGGGAGATTTGTTGGAAGACTCTTTGGTCTGGAGAATTTCTCCTTCCTCTTCTTCAATTGGCTGACGTTGTACAAGAGGAGTAATTTTTGAAGTAAGAGGTTTTGATTGGATAGGTTCTTCATCCCCACACGAGGAATCATTGGTGAGGGGGTATGTGGGTTTTGGTTGGATTGCCGGCTCGGGCATCCGCATCACTTCATCCGCAACCCGATCCGCTTCCTGTTCATATATATCATTGGGCTGGCCAATTTTGAGTTTTGCTTGTATGGCACCAGATTTGAACAATCTCTGAACCGCCTGATTGCCGATGGTTCTTTGAAGGAACATGATGTGGTCAACGGGGGATCTTGTAGATTGAGAAAAATCAGTCCCTTGTGATTTAGAGGCTGGCTTGTTGCTCTTTGCCTCAGGCGTTTTGGCGGTTATTGATGCTCTTTCACTCATTTTTCAAGTTCCCAACAACTTGGAACCTGGTAACTCCAATACTCCCTGATTAATGATTCTCTTCTCATAATCCAGCCACACCTGCCATTTTTCGCTATTCTGACAATCAAAGCCCCTGCAGGGCACGGGGCGGTGTTCATATACTGTGCACTGATAAGTCTCCCTGTCTAGATGAACACAGTAACCATCTTCATCATGGGCAATCAGATAGGGCCTGCCGAAATCCCAGCGGATAATCCCCTCTTCCACATCCTGTCTTGACAGGGCGTAGGGGAATTTGCAGCATACTGCCTTGCAGATGTGCAACCGGCCTTGGCAATCTATACTAGCTTCGTGTTTAAAGGTATATTTGTCGTACTCGGGATCCTGATACACCAATCCGATACCGCTCTCTTTAAACTTCAATACCAGCCGTTCTCCCACTTGCTTTTTCCGCTCGTCCAGCTCCTCAATTGAGATTATTCCCTTTTCATTCAGCAGTTCGATCAGGGCATAGAGGAATGAGCTGGCTTCCAGGGTTTTAATGGTATTGAAATTGATGCAGGTATGGGTGCAGAGAAGACCTGAGGAAAGATCGTTATGTATTTTACTTAGGATCTCGGTTAGTTTGCCATTTGACATTTTTTTCACAATCACTGCCTGATCTACTTGCCGATAAATACCTTGTGTTTTTCCAGAATCTCCCTAAACTCTGGGCTTTTGCGAACATTAGAAATATCAGGATCGCCCCTTAAGGCATCATAGTCGCTGAATCCATTTTCAAGGGCCTTATCCAGGGCATCAAGACTAAGGTCTATGTCGTTTGTTAATGAATAGAGACAGGTTAAGTTGTAGTAGACAGATGGACTATCAGGCTGAATCTGAACAGCTTTTTTTATGTCTTCGAGTGCCTTGTTATATTTCTTTTGTATCATATAAGCAGTACCCCGATATTCATAAG
>JAYEFH010000125.1:0-3523 GCA_034658555.1 Thermodesulfobacteriota bacterium
TCCATTTTTACCAGAAAATCCACGTCGCTCGCAGGTCCGGCTTCACCCCTGGCGACAGATCCGAATACCCTTACGTTGCGCGCCCCGTGTTTGGTGGCAGTGCGTAGAATATGATCTCTCTTTATTTCAAGGAGCTTGCCTATTTCCATTTCATGGCATCCTTACACTCCTCATATCACACCACCGCCATTTTTCCCAATTCGCCACTTCCACCACGGGATTCTTGACTCGCGCATCTTCGACCCATGCTTCTACACACTGGTAGAGCAGAGCAGGAGCCTCCAACTATTGCTACCAGGATCTTTTTTCATGGTTATAAAGCTTCTCTCTCCAACTACTTTATCCGATCAGGGCCGGAGAATGGCGAGATTTTCTCGGAGGGCCGCTTCCTGCAACTTGGCGTCAAAGGTCAGCATTCGCAATTCATGCAGATCGCGCCGCAGGGTCGCGGCCAGGCCGAGATGCCACAGGTCCGCACCCCTGAGCGTGGTCTTTTGCGCCAGGCCGCTCACGATAGTCCAATCAGGCACGGCATTGATCCGGCGCCAGATTCCCTGTTCAATGGCGTTGATCGTCGTGGTGGCCAAGGATTGCGGCACCACGCCGTCCCTGGCCATGCGCCAGGTGACGGCGCAGGCCTCGGCGTGGGCCAGGGACGAGACGAGATGCACGGCCGGTACTGCTCCCCAGCGCCTTGCTGCCTCGCTGTGGTTGTCGATGAAAAGGGCGGAGAGGATGGCCGAAGTGTCCCAGTAGACGACCTGGAGCGCATCAGCCATTCTCTCGGTCCTTTTGCAGGTACTGCTGCGCCATGCCATCGGTGATCCGGACGAGCGGTGGAAGCCCGCCGCCGGTCGCCTGTAATGGTTCGCCGGCCAGCATACCCTGCTCGGTGAGCCTCAGGAGCCGTTCCTCCAGGGGAAGCTCGGTCGCGTGGATAGGAACGATCTTGCCCACCGGCCGTCCCCGGTCCGTCAAAATCACTTCCTGACCCCGGTGAACCATCTTGATATATTTGCTTAGGCGCATTTTCGCCTCTCTGATACCTACTGTCGCCATTTCGTGTCACCTTCTGGAATCGATTTGCAGTTCATCCACTGCCAATGTGGTCATTGTAGTTACTAAATCTGCCGGTGTCAATGGCCTTGCGCACTATAGCCGTTCAGACACCTTCTACTTCAAGCAACCTCATACCTCCCCAGCCCGAAACTACTCCCTTTCCCCACATGCATATATTCTCCCAGCATGATATACGGCCGGAACGGCTCAAAATCGCCCTTATATGTAATCTCTCCCATAAACCCTCCCATCTTCATGCGTGTTTTCTGGCGGTTGGAGTACCGGTTCCAATCGTGCCAGTAGAGAGCACGCCTGACGGTTTGAACTTTATGTGCCTGTTCAATAAGGTTTTTGAACCCCTGATAGTCAAGCCTGTGACCGCAATGGAAGTAGGAAAGGAGCGATATGCGCCGCAGGAGATTCCGAAAAAGGACATGAAACTCAAGGTCTTTTGTCAGGCTGTTTTTATATTTGATCCGCGTAGGTGTGATAAAAGAAAAACGCATTTCAGCCGAAGGTGGTGGTAATAAGGTCAGTATGTCAGACCATCGTATAGGGCGATTGAGTTGGGCGAGCATTTTGTCTTTGCCGTGGTAAATTACCCTCCTGTTTCCATGCTCCTGACTGATAGGGGCCTTATCCTTGAGGGGATTTTCTTCAACCACCTGTCTCAGCCTCATATTTTCCTCTGCCCTTTCCGATGCCGATCCGCCCAAGCTCATCAAGCGCATCAAAGGGGACGTTCGTTCCGAACATGCCTAAAATCTTTCTTGGCTATAGCGTCTGTCTAAGACTTCTAACACCATGTATCCTGCAACGCACAGGCGACTTGGTCCTAATCAGCAAGCCCTGCGTACGCTCTGGACGAATGGTCCCCTTCTACTTTCCAGTCAAGAACGCTCAGAACGAACGTCCCCTTTCCCTATTGCCAGGACAGCCCATGGCCGTGAACGTTTTATCATCACCCGCCGGAACAAGCCGGCGGCCGCCCTGATGAGCATTGACGACCTGCAGATCATCGAGCAACACGAGGAGCGGACCGGACTTGCCGAAGTCGCTGGCAAGTAGCCAGCCTTTGACGAACTGGCCAAGGCCCTGGGTGATATTGCAGAACTCCGCAGTCTAATATCTCCTTTAAGGAACGGGAGATAAATAAGTTGAACAAAAATTAACAGGATTTTTTGTTGTATTCAAGACCGCTTCATTTAGCTTACAGATGTCGTGATAGACGCTTCCTGGTCAGGTTCCCGGACTTCCGACCCGCGTGCGTTTTCGGCAGCAACTGAAAAAGTTTTAAAAAAATCATGCCGAAAAAAAACCCGCCAATATGTGCCCACCATGCAATACCGCCAGCCTGGGTTGAAGAGGCTGCACTCAAGAACTGAAAGAAAATCCAGAACCCGAGAAACAGGAATGCCGGAATTTCTATAAATTGGATAAAGAAAAAAATAGGTACCAGGGTCAGAACCTTAGCCCTGGGATAGAGTATGAAGTAGGCCCCCATCACGCCGGCAATGGCGCCGCTTGCTCCTATGGTTGGTATTTGAGACGTCCAATTGAGAAACAGATGTGAAATCCCTGAAGCCAATCCACACAGCAGATAGAAGGCGAGATAGCGAAAGTGTCCAAGATGATCTTCTACGTTGTCACCAAAGATATACAGGAACCACATGTTACCCAAAAGGTGAAAAAAACCGCCGTGTAAAAACATGAAGGCAAGAAAAGCGATCACTTGCTGGCCAATTGTGAAGTGAGCTGAAATTTGGGACGCGGAATAACGAGCAGGCACAAGCCCATAGGTAAAAATAAATTCATTAAGATTCCGTCCCTGTGATTGCTCTACAAAAAAGGCCAGGATGTTGAGCCCAATCAGGACATAGTTGGTGATTGGATAGGTTTCCGACCGAATGGTATCTCGGATAGGTATCAAGGATTAAGGACTCTCCTCCTGTCCCAATCGAGCCTTCACAAAGGGGAGTTGATATTCATAAATATGGGCTCCCTGGCTTGCAGCCCTTAGAACTCCCACCCCACACCCTATTTCCTCGGAGATATATTCCATTAACAATGCCAAGCCTCCTAAATTGGTTGGCAAACCAGCCCAAATATCCCAACTGCGCCAAAAGGTTGCAATGTCAAGCTGGCCATCGTGGATTTTCAGGTCTATCGCTCTAAGACAGGCCGGGTCTCGGAGGTCTAAGTCCTCCGGCCGTCCGACAATGATGGAAGACTGATTTGTATTGGGAGTATCTTTGAGAATCTGTATAGCCTTGGATAGTTGAATATTTATCCGTGATGCATAGGTATATACCTCATTCTTTCCAGGCAGTTTTCCTCCTAGCAGGTAGTCAATAAAATATTCCTTCACATATTCCATGGTGTTCGGGGGAGGTGCGGAGCATCCCGGAGGAATAATGGGAATCATATCCTGAAGAGGATGCGTAATCTCCAAACACAGCCAGGG
>JAYEFH010000126.1:0-3491 GCA_034658555.1 Thermodesulfobacteriota bacterium
TTTTGGCCAACGACCCCAAGAACCGGGCAGAGAATATCATGATTGTTGATCTGCTTCGGAACGATATAGGGAGGCTTTCTCTCCCCGGAACGGTCCGGGTGCCGGAGATTTTTACTGTTGAGCGCTACAAGACCCTTTTTCAGATGATATCCAGAGTAGAGGGGGAAATTCATCCGGACACCTCCTGGCATAAGATCTTTAACGCCCTGTTTCCATGCGGGTCTGTGACCGGAGCGCCAAAGATTCGGACAATGGAGATCATCTCTGAGATCGAGTCTTCTCCAAGGGGCGTATATACAGGCGCCATAGGGTTCATCTCTCCTCAGAAAAAAGCAGTCCTGAATGTGGCTATCAGGACAGTGGTCCTGGACGGAGAATCCGGAGAATTCGGGATAGGAAGCGGGATAACAACAGATTCAGACCCTGAGAAGGAATACGATGAGTGCATACTTAAGGCCGAATTTCTGACAAATCCTCTGTACTTATACTCTAATAAAAAAGGTGGATCAAGGAAGGATTTTTCCCTTATCGAGACCATAAGGTGGGACCCCGGAAGGGGAGAGCAGGAAGTAATAAAGGGTTACTTCCTGCTTGAAAGGCACCTGGAAAGGCTTTCGCGATCCGCCCATTATTTTGCCTTTTACCTGGACCTGGAAAAAGTGAGGAGGGAGTTGGCTGAATTTGCAAAGGGTCTGCATTCAAAAAGAAGGCCCTATCGGGTCCGCATGTTGCTGGGAAGAGAGGGCTCAACAGGTATTTCAGCCTCTGTGCTGTCAGCACATGAAAAGCAGGTTTGTTTTGACCTGTCGCTAAAGACAGTTGATTCTCAAGATCCCTTTTTATATCACAAAACCACACACAGGCCCCTATATACGGAAGAATACCAGAGAGCCAGGACCTGCAGTCTTTTTGACTGTGTATTTACAAACGAACGCGGTGAGCTTACCGAAGGGACAATCAGTAATATATTCTTGGATATTGATGGCGAACTCGTCACCCCTCCTGTATCCAGCGGACTCTTAAACGGCACCTTTCGTCAGGATTTTGTAGAACAAGGCAAAGCCGGAGAGCAGGTGCTCTATCCGGATGATCTGAAGAAGGCCCGTGCAATATATCTGGGAAACTCCGTACGCGGACTCCTGAGAGCAAGCTACAGGTAGGGGTTCAGGGGGTTGGGGTCATAAGTGCTGATATTTATGCCGTACGGAATTGTTTTGAAAGATGAACGTCCAACATCGAACATCGAACGTCCAACATCGAATGAAAAACGAACACCGAACATTCAACGACTATTTCTGTTTCTTCATCTTTTCCCATTCAACATTCGATGTTCATTTGTTCAGTAGTTCATCTTTTCCCATTCGACGTTCGATGTTGGACGTTCGATGTTCGATGTTCATCTTTTATGACCCTGAACCTTTGAACCCCTGAACCTTCACATGGACATACTCTCACCCGGCTTCAGCTCTACTAACTCAGTATCAACTTGCTGGGACGCAAGTTCCTTGCTGAATTCCTCTACTGTGCCTGTAAGAGCAGGAAAGGAGCCATAGTGCATAGGGATGACTTTCTGCGCCCTGATAAATTTGCAGGCACAGGCGGCTTCTCTGGGTCCCATTGTATAGTGGTTTCCTATGGGGACCATGGTAATCTCAGGCCGATACATCCCTCCTATCAGGGCCATATCCCCAAACAGCCCGGTGTCTCCTGCGTGGTAAAGAATGAGTCCGTTTTCAAGGCGAATCACAAAGCCTGCAGCCTCTCCTCCGTATAGGATTTCATCGCCCTCCTGGAACGAAGAGCTGTGAAGCGCGGGTACCATGGTGATTGCCACTCCTTTTGTGATATAGGTTCCTCCGATATTCATACCCGTTACGTTTGGAAGCCCCTTGATAAGGAGATGTTGCTGTATTTCGTGGATTGCCACTACTTCAGTGGCAGATGATCTGGCCATGCTCAGGCAGTTTCCCATGTGATCTTCATGGGCATGAGTAATAAGAATAAGATCGGCATCCAGTGAGTCAGGCTTGCCTGCGGCTTGAGGATTGTCCAGCCAGGGATCAATCCATATCTTTAAATCCTGTTCCGTCACTATTCTAAAGGCTGAATGACCAAAAAAACTGAGTTTATGAGACATGATTACCTCTCTCTCTAATAATTACAATAAATAATAAAACCCCTATCCATAGATCTTTTCTAAATTTATTCTGGCTGCCGGGTCAAGGACATTCAGGTCATTCAACCTGGCGGGTCCGATATTTAGCTTTGTGAAAATAAGGAACTCACTTTCCTCTATTCCATCATGAAGCTTCCTGATCATTTCCTTACGTTCCGGAGTGGTTCCATAACGTATTAACAGGTCCTCAAATCTCTCTGACAATGTGACTATGGATGTGTGCTTCACACGCTTATCTGCATAGTTCACAAGTAATGCCTCGGTAATGACTGGAGCATGTTTAATGCTCCGGTCGAGACGAACGTGTTGACGTGCTATATCCGCCACCGCATGATACCCCAGAGAGTCAAGCAATTTAAAGGCCGACAAGGCATGATTCCGCCTTGTATGAACAGAGTCCATCTTGGTTATATCATGGAGAAGGCCACCTGCTTCCACCAAGCCGATATCAAGATCTTCACCCGCCATTTTGAGATGAGCAGAAATAAACACCCCCACCTGGGCCACCCTGAGACTATGGGCCACTATGTGTTTGGGTACTCGATATTTTTGCAGGAGAGCCAAACACTTTTCTCTGTCAAGGAATTCCATTTCACCACTATGCCAAAACAAGAACGGTATTACAAGAAGAGCTTTATTTAAAAGAGGCATATAGATAGAAGATTCTAAAAATTGGATGAAAATTGAAGAATTAGTAAGTTTCGGTTGTTTGAAAAAGCTGTTGAAAAATCGTATTCAACTGGAGAACTTACGAGAATTATACGAATTTTTACTGACAAAAAAACCCTTATCTTCTCCGTATGTTACGTAAGTTGTCAAAAAAAGTAACAAAAAATTCATAAGATAGCCTCTTGTTGATAACTCATGTACTGATTTAAGAAAAATCTCCACTTCTCCACTTTGACAATAGGATATAGCTTCATTATGAATTAAACCAAAATTACGATATTTGTTAAAGACTGACGTTCATTATATTTATAGTGCATCCTTCATTCTGCAGCTTACACTTTTTCAACATAGTTAGTGTCTGAACGACAAGGCCGTCCATACACAATTTAAATTTAGGGTTTCCGTTCAGGCACTATAGCATATTTCACATGACTTGATACTGTTTATGAAATAGTTAATCTTTAATATCAGTAAGTTAAGTTTAAAATTAAGGATTAAGTCATATGGTATGCGCTATAGTTAGTGCCTGAACGAAAAAGAGTAAAGCCTTATTTTACAGGTAGTTAGCAGCAAAAATCAAGCTGAAGATCGTCGATTAATTGCGTTTTAATAGCCATTATTGCTTGACTTTGACTCTTAAATATGA
>JAYEFH010000127.1:0-3480 GCA_034658555.1 Thermodesulfobacteriota bacterium
CCGCCTTCCCCTTCTCAGCTAAAATACGAGTAATAGCTGCAGTAAGCGTGGTCTTGCCATGATCAATATGACCAATTGTACCTACATTGACATGCGGCTTAGTACGCTCAAATTTTTGCTTGCTCATGATAATCCTCCACTAAATTATCAGGCGCTGATTGCGTTAGATCCCATATATCTTTTACTTTGTCATCAGAGCCGATTGCGGCTCATTAACAGATTTTGATACTTGAGGTTACCATCTATAATGTGCAAATGCCTTGTTGGCCGCAGCCATACGATGGGTATCTTCCTTCTTTTTAAAGGCGGCTCCCCTTCTGTTATAAGCGTCCAGTAACTCTCCGGCCAATCGCTGGGCCATGGATTTTTCTCCCCTCTTTTTAGAAAAACCCACAAGCCATCTTATGGCCAATGCCTGCCTACGATCAGTTCGAACCTCAACCGGTACCTGATAAGTTGCACCGCCGACCCTCCTGGACCGCACTTCCATCACAGGTTTTATATTCTCCATTGCCTGTTCGAAGACCTTGACAGGTTCTTCCTTAGAACGCCTTTCCACAATCTCCATTGCATCATAGAAAATTCTTCGAGAAATACTCTTTTTGCCCTCTCGCATCAAACCGTTAATAAACTTAGACACCAGAGTATTTTTATACTTTGGGTCTGGCGCTATAATCCGCTTAGGGACTTCTCTTCTCCTTGGCATAGTTTTGTTACCCGTGTTCTATATCTGATTTCCTCTGAAAATACCCCATCTTCTGCGTTATTTCAATTTGTTTATTATGACGACGCACTTTATGAATAAACCTTATTCTTCGAGAATCCCACACTTTACATCCGGGAACTCTGATCAGAATCGCTTTTTTACAAAAAAATCATAATAGCTCAAGATACGGACCAACTACTTGGGGCGTTTTGTTCCGTACTTTGATCTTGCCTTTCGTCTATCTTGAACCCCAAGGGCATCCAATGTCCCTCTAACAATGTGATAACGAACACCGGGAAGGTCCTTGACACGCCCCCCACGAATTAATACGACTGAGTGTTCCTGCAGGTTGTGGCCGATACCTGGAATATAGGACGTAACCTCCATGCCATTGGTTAGACGCACACGGACTACCTTTCGAAGTGCCGAGTTAGGCTTCTTTGGGGTCGTGGTATAGACACGGGTGCATACACCACGGCGTTGCGGACAGGAGTCCAAGGCAGGCGCCTTGGTCTTCTTTTTAATCTTCTTGCGCCCCTTTCGGACTAGCTGATTGATAGTCGGCATCCGCATACTCCTCTTAATGTTACTTCTGAAAAATTATTCTTTTAAAAAATAAAAGAGGCTTACTCGACTTTTCCAGCCTATAATTAAAGAAAAGCGAGTCGCCTCAAAAAGAAAGCCCTTCTTCATACTGAGTTAGCCAAAACTTGTCAAGGCCCATTATCATTTTCTCTGGATATTTCATATAAAATACAGGCCTTGCCAGAAACCCCATATATACTTGAAACTGACAATACGTGCTTCAGAGCTGTTTTGTTGCACCTGAAATAGATAGGGCAGTTTCTCGTGAGCGAATATGGATCAATGCCTGTGAGCGGTGGGAAAAATCAGAGGGGAGTCAAAATCTGAGCATGATTCCAGCGGGTCAATTCTCATGAACAGATGCGGGTCAATTCCTGTGAGCGGTGTAGGAAAAGTTGCGCTCGCTGGATAGATCATAAAAAAACGTGAATTTTTTCACGTTTTTTATGATCAAGGCCGAATGAGGATATCAAGGTCAATTTGAGAAGATAACAGGAACTACACATAGACTTCCATGGGCATTACCGGTTATCCTATTGTTCCCCTGCTCACCAAAGGCAAAAAAGGTAATAAAGGGGGTTTCGTTGCCAATGATCTCTTGTGTTTCTTCAAATACCTCCACCATTTGGTCATCACCTATAGCAAGCCTCATGCCTCCACAATGAACTAGAAAAAGGGCGGCAATCTCGCGATCTTCCATTACGGTGATTGAAGGCAACAGGACCGAGCCGGTCAAGTTTGCTGAAAAGCGGACCTTTTCGGCTCTTTCTAAAGCCGTATTTATTGAATTCCCTACACCAGCGACAAGGTCATCAATAGTAGCATCCATTAGGGTTATTGGGGTGGCGGCAGGAAATTCTTTAAAGCAGAACATAGTACCATCACTATTGTTTCCAATGGCGGGATGTCCTGTGACATAGCAACCTCTGCCTCCACGACTAACATATGTGGCCACGGGGGAAAGGAGGCTTGCTCCAAGGAGATTCATACCTTCTAAATTTGCTGGGTCCTCACCAATCCATTCAGCATATACATCGAGTGCCGGCCTATCATCAAGTTCTTCGACCAATCTCCCATATTCGGAGGAAGCTTTGATGTACGCAGTCTTATCAGTAGGGTTATAGCTATTAGCAAAGTCGTAGCCTACCCTCGCCCTAATAGAGATTACCGCAACTACCACATCATGTTCGCTGACTTGATCGTTGGCAAACTGTTTCCAATTGCCCTCCACTGTATTGTCTGCTGCACTGCCGCCAAGAATAGGAATTTTTTTGCCTACAACCGATTCTATTCCTTCAATAACAGCCTCTTCCATTCCTGGGGCGGAAGCTACCAGAACAATGCGGGATCTATGATTATCAACTTCTTCAATTGTCGCCCCGACTGCCTGCTTGATTGCCTGCTCGACTGCCTGCTTACCAGCGGAAACAGCATCGGCTCGACTGCTTCCAAGAAATGCTGCGGCAACTCCTACCTTCAGGTCTGGAGAGTGCCTCCCGGAAAGAAAGAGCATGCTCACCCCCCCAACCTCATATCCGTCAGTAGTCATTGTAGCATGTGAAGATGTAGCTCCCCATATAGGGATATCTACTTTTTCGTTCAGAGCGCTAAGTAATTCACCGCAGTCATAATCTGAATTCGCGAGAAGCAAACAGACATCCGCATTCTGAGCAAAATCAGGATTCTCCGCATTCACTTCAGCCAATACTTCAGCTACAGCGTCCGTTGCGATAGAATTAGTGCTTGAGCCAACTGCTGCCTTGATTGTGCTATCAGCATAAATTGGAGTTAAAGTGAATAAAAAACATAGAAGTGTCATCAATATTACAGTTATTTTTTTCATTTGTACTCCCTGCCTGTTTATTGGTTGCTAAAGTTGTAATTATTTTTTTGCTGTAAATTCAAATATTTATAAATTAAAAGGCACCTGAAACTTCACATTATTATTATATTCAGCAGAAATACTCAATGGCTTAAATTAAAAAAGGAGGCATCTTTCATTTATCGATTTACACTTTTGAAGAAACTCACGCAAAGGCGCAAAAAAAAAATGAAGAAAAACTTTAAGTGGGTATCTAGTTTACTCAACCTGCTACAAGATATTGAAAGGCAGACGGAAGGCAGCTATTTTTGTTTTGGGTCCAACATACGGAATTGATTGAACAATTTGATGGATGTTTTGCTGACAA
>JAYEFH010000128.1:0-3452 GCA_034658555.1 Thermodesulfobacteriota bacterium
GCATTCCAAATGATAGAACAATTTATCAACGGTGAGTAAAGGGATGCTATTTCTACCCTGATACAACTATGGCTGAAAGGTCACCAATTCTGAGAAAAAGACAGGCTATGTTCCAGAGGAGTGCCAGCCGGTTGGCCCTTACATCTATGTCCTTTGTCATAACCATCACATGGTCAAAAAAACTGTCCACTTGAGACTTGAGAGACAAGAGGGTAACCAGGGCCTGCTCATAGTCCAGGCTTTCAAGGGAGACACCAACCTTTTTTTCCACGGAAAGATATACCTCATAAAGGGCCTTTTCCTGCTCTGCTTCAAGCAGTAAGGGATTTACCGCCCCGCCTTCAAAGCCCTTGAGTATGTTCATTACCCGCTTAAAGGCAGTGCTGAGGGGCTCAAATTCCGGTCTCGAACGGACAGACGCCAGGGCCCTTGCCCTCAGAATACAGTCCTTCACATCATCGAACTCCACCCTGGTGGCCGCCTCTACCACGTCATGGTCCATTCCCCCGGCAGTGAGATCATAGGAAAATCGTCGTTTGAAAAAAGTGATGACCTCGGTGGTAAGCTCTTTCGATACCTCTGAAAGCTGATTCTCAAGCCGGTGCGATGCCTCTGCGATCAGTGCCTTCAAGGACAAAGACATGGATCTTTCTTCCACTATATGGAGGATGCCGAGGGCCTGCCTTCTCAGACCATAGGGATCAGCAGTACCGGAAGGCTTCAGCCCGATGGCAATGGTCCCGCAGATAGTATCCATCTTGTCCGCAATACTGAGTAGTGCCCCTGAGAGACTCTCAGGAAGCTCCCCTCCTGAGCGGACCGGCATATAGTGTTCCTCTATGGCATTTGCCACCTCCCGGCTTTCACCGGATAGAATGGCATATTCTCTCCCGATTATGCCCTGGAGGCTTGGAAATTCCCCTACCATCTCTGTCAAAAGGTCTGCTTTGCAGAGCCAGGCTGCCCTCTCAACCACTTTTACCTTATCCCGGGCCACCTGTTCGGCCAGGTAATGAGCAAGGGCCTTTACCCTGTGAATTTTGTCAAGCACGGTCCCAAGACGCTGATGGAAAATCATCCCTGAGAGATCAGCAACAAAGGCTTCCAGAGGTCGCTTCATATCCTCCTTAAAGAAAAATTCCGCATCACTGAGCCTCGCCCTGATCACCCTTTCATGGCCCTCGCATACAAGCCCGGGCCTTGGTGAGCGCGTATTGTTAATAGCCACAAAGTGCGGCATAAGATCACCATTATAATCCACAACGGCGAAATATTTCTGGTGCTCCTTCATGCAGGTTATTAACACATCGCGGGGAAGAGCCAAAAAACGTTTATTAAAAGAGCCGCATACCGCAGATGGAAACTCGGTAAGATAGGTATTGATATCCACAAGTTCATCGTCGGAAAGGATATTACCGCTGACCAATGCCGTGGCATTCCGGGCATCTTTAAGGAGTCTGTTTCTCCTTACTGAGGGATCAGCCAGCACAAAGACCCTTTCAAGGGCTTTTACATAGCCCTCCGGGTTTGATGACACCCGGATCGTCTCAGGGGCCATGAACCGGTGTCCACGGCTTTCAGAACCGGTCTCGACCCCTGCAAGGCTGAAATGAACTATATCTTCTCCGTAGAGGGCAACAAGCCAGCGAATAGGCCTTGCAAAACGCAGATCCTCCATACCCCACCGCATGGTCTTTGGGAATGGAATTGCGGTTATGATCAGGGGAAGGAGTTTGCTTAAAAGCTCAATTGTCTCTTTGCCGGGGACTGTCCTGCGCAGCACTATGTAAAGTCCCCTTTCATTATTTTCCACCTTCAAGTCGTCAACACTAACCCCATGAGTACGCGCAAATCCCTCTCCTGCCTTTGTAGGCTTTCCGTCAGATGAAAAGGCAACTTTTGCCGGTGGGCCTGTAATAATTTCTTCTCTATCAGGTTGCCGGTCCGGCAAATTCCTGACAAAAAGGACCAAACGCCTGGGAGTCCCTATGGTTGAGACATCTTCATATGTCAAATGCTCACGGTCCAGATATTCTCCAGCCAGCCGGGCAAGGTCATCCAATGCCCCTGAGATAAAACCAGCGGGGATCTCTTCAGTTCCGATTTCCAAAAGAAGATTCCTGGTGTTCACGCCTTGCCCCCTTTCTCTTCAAGAGCTGTGTATCTCTCGGCAACTCCCCGTGCGAGATCACGGACACGGCCTATATATGCGGTCCTCTCCGACACACTTATGGCACTTCTGGCATCCAGGAGATTAAAGTAGTGAGAACACTTAAGGCACTGGTCATAGGCCGGAAGCACAAGCCTTCGCTCCAGCAATCTCAGCCCTTCTTTGTAGTGGAGTGAAAACAGTTGCTTCAAGGTGTCCACGTCCGCAGCCTCAAAATTATAGCGAGAGAATTCCACCTCGTCCCTATGATGTATGGCACCGTATCTCACCTGGTCATTCCATTTGAGGTCATAGACATTATCTATTCCCTGAAGATACATGGCGATCCGTTCCAGGCCGTAGGTAATCTCAACGGATATCGGGTTTACATCAATTCCGCCGACCTGCTGAAAATACGTAAACTGGGTAATCTCCATACCATCAAGCCAGATTTCCCAACCAAGACCCCAGGCCCCAAGGGTTGGTGACTCCCAATCATCCTCCACAAAACGTATATCATGTTCCGCCAGGTTCAGATTAAAATTTGCCAGGCTGTTAAGATACAAGTCCTGTATATTATCAGGTGAAGATTTGAGTATTACCTGATACTGGTAATAGTGCTGCAGGCGGTTGGGATTCTCACCATAACGGCCGTCTGTGGGACGCCGTGAGGGCTGTACGTATGCAACACGCCAGGGCTCAGACCCCAGGGATAGAAGAAAAGTGGCAGGATGAAAGGTCCCCGCCCCTACCTCCATGTCATATGGCTGGAGCAATATGCATCCCTGTTCCTGCCAGTATTTATTAAGACTTGTTATAATTTCCTGAAAAATCATTTACTTATACCATCCAGTGTCTCCCCGTCAGGGAGTAATAAATCCTCCGGCCACATACTATTCGTGACCCCTTGGGCAATAATACAATTTGTGCCGACTTTTGCCCCTTTAGGGACAGAGGCCCATTTGCCGATCAGGCTTATGCCGGCAGAAAGGTGCTCGGGATAGAGACGATTTGCCACATCAATATTCCCCAGTCCGATGTTGGAGTCAGGGCCGATCGTGACCTCTTTGTCCGTCACGACTTTGTTCAACAATGCCCCGCTACCCACCCATGTATTATGCATAAGTACGGAATCAATGACCTTTGCCCCTGATTCCACCACCACTCCAGGTGAGAGAACCGACCCATTCACTATCCCTCGAATTACACATCCTTTGGTAATGGCTGAATTCTTTACTTCAGCTCCGGGTAGAATCCTTGCCGGTGGGCGGTCGAACAGCAGGCCCTCATTTTCAACATTAGT
>JAYEFH010000129.1:0-3442 GCA_034658555.1 Thermodesulfobacteriota bacterium
GGCCAGGATGGCATCAATTTTAGCTTTCTTGAAACGTTTTAATCTGACCGGATTTGCCTTAAGTCTCTGCAACAACTTTTTACGTTCCTCCTCCGATAGGCTATCAACAAGCTCATAAAGTGTATCCATAGGTATTTCTATTTTCTTAGATATTGTTTCTTTGAGAGTTATCTGTGGCATATTATGTATCTCCGCCTCTTTGAGAAAGGGGCTTCCCCGCTACGTTGTCACCTCTTGAATTTACGCCAAATATTCACCCAAGCCTGCCGATTTGTCAAGAAATTTCCTTCCCGCGGCCAAGAGGGAACATCTATGATTTTATGCATTTTTTTGGTCTCTCGCAGAATTCTCAGAATACACAGAATAGATTTCGCATCATCCTTCACAATGATTAGAGCAATTCGTGCCTGCCCCGTAGCTCCGGGAGATGGATGATTGAGGAAATGGAGATTCTGGTATCTCACATCTATCTCACATTCTCACACGATCCCACATCAAACAGAATACCTCACACGCGGACCGCTTCCCTGTCTGTGAATCAACCCTTTTTCTTCAAGCTGTCTTAGTCTTTTCAGGGCTGTATTCTGATGGATATTCAGATTCGCTGCTATCTCCTTGCTCCCTAAGGGGACCCCCTGCTTGATCAGCTCAAAAATATCTTCAAGATCAGGCGATATGGCCAGGCGGGCCCTAAAGATAATTGTTTTGAAAAAATTACCGATTTCTTCGAATTTTGGTTCAGGCAGGGCATTTGTTCTGCATGCCTCCTTTATCCTCATGATGCCTGTCCCTAACTGCTCAACATATCCTGCCTCACGGAATATCTTTACGATAAGCCTGTTTCTGACTTCGGATATCCCATCCCCCAAATCCTGAAGAGTTATCCCTGGTGGAAGCGTGCCGGGGCTGGTAATTTCAATTCTGTCCGAAAAAATGTCGAGCTTATTATCAGCGCCTGTAATGGAGTAATCTCTATGGCAGATTGCGTTTAAAATCCCCTCCCTAATAGCAGGGACTTCTGACCTCTGACTTCTGACCTCTGTTCCCCGACATCTGTACTATAGCACTTTTTATATGGCCTAATACCGATTCAGAACCTTAATTCCCTTATTTTCTGCTATTCTCTTTGCTATTCTTTGACATTCAACTATCTTTTAATATCAAATCATGCAGCTACGATTCTTCAATATCCATTTTATTTTAATCCAAAGAGTACATCTTCAGGGCTAATTATCCAGTATTCCTCCTTTTTGATTTTATTATTTTTACACCAGACGGCCATAATTATTTTTTTATCAATCTGTTTGGGAAAATTGGCAATAGATTTTTTCAGCTTGCGTATTGTCGCTTTAATATTTGTTTTCTCCTCCCACTTGACCTCACCGAACAATAAAAACTTATTGTCTAATGACTCGGCTATAATATCAATCTCCATATTTTTTCCATCACGACCATGCCCCCACCAGCGCTGCGCCGGTTTCCAGCGAATATCTGCAATTGTAAGACGAGCGGTGGATTTTCGCGCCATTTTCTCCCATATTTCAGCGGTCTGGGCCTTAAATTTATTTTGGGATTCAGCATAAACCGCATCAATAAGATCTTGCTCAAGAAGTGAATGATTGGGCAGAACAATCCGGTACCAGAATAATAAAAATGGGTCTTCAAGTCTGTAAATGGTCTTTTTCGATGACCTGGAACTTTCTCCAAAAGGATGATCACGTTTAATATAACCCAGTTCAATTAAATTGGCCAAAGGACGTGTCAAATTGGTTGCCGGTTTGCCCAAGCGGCCTGCTATTTCTGACAATCTGTTTGAACCATTGGCAATTAAAGCAAGAAGAGAATGCGGCTGACCGGCGCCGCGCATATCATCAAGCAGTAAACGCATAGGCTCGCTGTGAAGAATACCATCTCTATCCAGAACAAGTTCTTTGCAGGCTTCTTCCTGGTTTCGATACGTTTTGGCAAGTTCCCAGTATCTGGGTACTCCGCCCCAGACAGAATACGCCTCAACAGCTTCAATACTGTTGAGGGACAGGGCTTCTTTTATCCATCCCGGCTCAAGAGGCCGAACCTTGATAATTTCTGCGGCCCTGCCGTATAACGGCGCGGAACTGTCAAGAACCAGGCCCTGCATCATCCGCTGTGAAGACCCGCAAATTAAGATGTTTGTTTTATTTTGCTGATTATCAATTAATTTCTGGATGACGCTTGGCAGTTCCGGGGATTTCTGGACCAGGTAGGGAAATTCATCTATAATCAGCGTTATACCCTTTCTAACCTGATGCTGCAGGGCTGACAATAAAACTTCCCATGAAGGATAGTTTACCTGTCCGAAACCGGGAATTGTTCTGCCGATCTCTACGGCAAGACTTTGAATTTGCAGAGGAGCCTCTTGCTGATCAGCAAGGAAATAAATGTCTGTTTTTTTTACGACATGTTGCAGCAGGGTAGATTTGCCGCAGCGTCGTCGTCCATAGATTACAATTAGTGAGGGATATGGAGAACCCAATACTCTTGTGAGTTTGGTGATTTCCCGCGTCCTGTTCATGAAATGCAATCTCATGTTGCCCTCAGTCCGATAAAATTAATAAGACTTTGTAAAACGTGACATTCTTCAAGGGTCTCAATATGTACGTCACACATAATGTTTAACAAACATAATGTTTAACGTCAAGCTATTATAAAGGGGGTGTAAGGTTTAGGGTTTAAAGTGTAGGATGTAAAATAAACGTGCTCCTTTGTACCCTAAACCCTAGACCTTGATCCTTACACCTTGAATCCTTATACTCAGTAACACACTTTTTTGCTCCGAGATGGTTGATTTTCATGCTGTTATTTCCTGATAGAGACTTTTATACTGTTTTGCCACTTTTTCGATGTCAAAACAGGCCACGGTCTTTTCTCTGACCTTTATGCACAGATCTTTATGTCTTTTTTCATCGGATAATACCCAGTCAATTCCGGCGGCAAGGTCGGAGGTATCAAAGGATTTTGCAAGGTAACCGTTTATTTTGTGTTCAATCATATCCGGCATACCTCCAATATCAAATGCTACAACAGGAGTGCCGCACGCCAATGATTCCACAACCGTATTTCGGCAGGTTATCCTGCCACGAAGGAACCACCATTATATCGGCCGCCGAATAGAGCAACGCCAAGTGGATTCTTCCTTGATCGCCTCGACAGCCACCTTGGCCTTGAAGGCCGCATCGTATTTCTTACGCATTGATCTCATATACCCTCCTTCTGAATATGCAAAAAATGTCAGCCAATACACCTTAATCATCTGTCCAGAATTTGGGGTACATTATAAACCGCATCATCCACGTATTGTGATGCTGTGGCAATCGTCCCCGCCGCCGCCTCCGGCCTTAGACCAGATAGCCGGGCCATTGCGTATACTCCATAGTAAGGCATGTTTATCTGCATGGTTGCTTTT
>JAYEFH010000130.1:0-3429 GCA_034658555.1 Thermodesulfobacteriota bacterium
CTCATTAATATACTTATAAGGTACCTTAAGTCCCCGATTATCTTCAAAAATTGCCTCCAAGCCCAGGAGTCTTTTGGTCCGTAGCAGCTTAAAAACGGTGTTGCGGTGAAAGCCACAGATACGTCCAGCCTGTTTCTGATTACAAAGCCCTCTTTCCACAAGTTCAATAGCAGCCACCCTTCGTTCATTAATATCGTCTGTATTGAACCGTGCAACCGGGGCATAGTTGAAAAACACGGCCTTTATCAGATTCCCTTTCATGTCATTCTCTTGGAAAATTACCAAGTTGCCGACTTTTTCTGACTTAACCAGCATAATGACCGATATGATACCGAAAAAGTTTTCAAAGTCAAGCGAATTAAAGAAAAAATATTATCAATGATATCAGTAGGTTAAAATTTAGATTTTTCAGCATGCACACGTTTACTTGAGAAATGGCCTTTTAATGATTTCAGCTACTTGAATAATGCCATACTGATTTCTTGTGATCTCTGAGTATACGAGAAATGGCATAAAGTGAATTCCTGTAACCGAGCCCCCATTTCCAAATAATTACAACAACGGCTATAACCGGGATGAAAGCCAATATCAAATTTGCAATTGGTATTGTCTGTACTGAGTTATTCATAATGAGTCGCAAAAAAAAATGCTAAATCGTGTTGTTATTGATTGACGTATACTCTTTGTGGGGCAAATAATGCTGCAAATCAGCCGCCGCTGAAAGCGGTCGGCTGTATTTGCCTTGTGGTACGCTCGGCATGGGCGTGAACTTATGAGGTTAAAGTCCTCTATACGTGAATCCCGCTATCTGATTCTAGGATAGCGAAAGTAGCCGAAGGCAAGGGCGTCGCTGTGAGGCGGGGTCCGAAGGAAGCCGGAGTGCAAAATTGTGAGCCGACAAATAGAAACATCATATAAGGCCGAGTCTCTGGGCAAGGCAGCCACACATGTCAAAGCCCTGGATTCAGGAGATACGGTAAATGACGCGGATGCGCAAGGGAAGTTCACGTTCTTATCCGGGGAGACCTGTTTTCCATGCGGCATAATGTTGTTTCCAGTGAAATTACCGGCAGGGGCTACCGGTTCCCAAACGTCCCGGCACAAACGATGAAGCTTTGCCTCGCTTGTGAGACACAAAACATAATGAGCAGACAGGAAGCGTGTTATGCAGCGTCATGCGGAGCAATCGGTATGATGAGAAAACAGGAGTCAGCAGAGGCCATAGTAGCCCAACGCCGGGAGTAATGTCCCGGACATGGTGAAGGGCCAAACATCAAGGAAAGAAAGAGGTGTCCATGAGCTTTGTATATACAGTGAATCCGAACGGAGGAGTAGTGTACAGGCGCGTTGTGGAAAAACCGTTCTCAAACAACTACCCGGCCACGGCCCGGTAATTTTGATGAAACGCCCTGTGCGGACCCGCATGCAGGGTGTTGTGGGGAGGGTGGAAAAACCTGCCCTTACCCGATTACGCCCGGCATTGGCTTCTTCTATAACCATAAAATGTCCCTTGTCAAAGGGTGACCCAGTTGCGTCCGCTGCCTTCAAGTTGACCGTCCCGCGGTGAGGTGATATATAATATTGTATATCACATGAGCCTCACATATTAGTACCTTAGTTCTAAATTTCGAGTTATTTGTGGCAAAAAATTCTGAAACACAATCACGAAAACACGAAAGATTGAAATCCCGAAATAAAACAATATTCAGCCTTTCGTGTCTTCGTATTTTTATGCTTTCGTGATCAATTTTTTTTATCTTCAAACCTGTTTGGTTCTGGTTTGTCCGGGTTAGGTATTAAGGATACGATCCTCGTGTGCTTTAGCGCAACATCATAAAACAAAACTGACAACCGGAAATATAAAGGATTCTGACCCAAGACAGCACGATTCTGTTGAAATTCCCTGCTCGATTGATTGATCCGGCTCACTCCGAGTGAAAAGCATTATTCGCCTGTCACTTCTTCCTCTTCCATATGAATTCATCTGACAAAAAAATATTTGTTACTATTTTCTTTTCCATTTTTACGTCTGTTACAGGCGTGGGGATAGTAGTCCCGCTTCTGCCTGTGTATGCCCATGATCTTGGAGCCGGCGGTCTATATATAAGCCTGATCTTCGGCGCATTCTCCCTTTCACGAACGTTTCTTCTTCCGTATTTCGGAAGGATTTCAGACCAAAAAGGGCGCAAGCCGTTTATTGTCGCAGGCCTGCTTGGCTATACATTGGTTTCCATTGCATTCATGTTTTCAGCCGATGTCAATTCATTGATTGTCGTACGATTTTTACAGGGTATTGCGTCTGCCATGATCATGCCGGTTGCACAGGCTTATATCGGAGATATCACGTCTAAAGGGAAAGAGGGCTTTTATATGGGTCTTTTTAACCTGTCAATGTTTCTGAGCCTGAGCATTGGCCCCCTGGCAGGCGGAGTGATCAATGATAAATTCAGTCTGGACGCAGCTTTTGCGTCCATGGGGATTCTTGCGGCTGTAGGCTGCATTTTAAGCTTTTTCTTCCTGCCGCCTGTTAGTTCGGAAAGGATTGTAAGGAGGGATAAGGCTCCAGTGTCGATTACCAGGCTATTAAGGGACAGGGTTATAGCAGGGCTGTTTATTGTACGGTTTTCCTATATAACCTGCATTGGAATCATATGGTGCTTCCTTCCGATTTACGCGGATTTAGAATTCGGGCTTTCAAGTTCTTTGATCGGGATTCTTGTCATGCTCGGAGTATGTATAAGCGGTATGCTGCAGGTGCCGATGGGCTTGCTGGCTGACAGGATTAACAAAAGGTACATGATTATATCCGGCTGCCTGATAATCGTATATGCAGTATATTCATTTTCATGGGCAGAGGGATTCTGGGATATCATTATCGCGGATATTCTTTTTGGAGTAGGAGGCGGATTGTCAACACCGCCGGTGATGGCGCTGTCTGTGATAAAAGGTAATGAAAACGAATCCATGGGGTCAATCATGGGGATGCTGACAGTGGGACACAGCCTGGGGATGCTGTTTGGTTCTTTTTTTGCCGGTATTATAATGGATTGTTGCGGTCTCAGGAGCGCATTTCCTTTAGGGGCAATGATAATGATGGCAGGGATCTTGTTTTTTATCCTTCTAACGCGGGAAAAGAATTGATTCCCTGCACTAATGACGAAGGGTGCCCAAGCTAATACCAAAAGCTGAAGCAAATTCTGATTGACTCATGCCAATTTTTTCCCGAATGGCCTTCACATCTATAGGCACCGATTTTCATTCCGAAAATTAAGGTACCTTTTTGATCCGTGCATTTTCCTTAATTTTCGACCTGTGCGGTTAGTAGATAAGCAATAGTATCAATTATTTATAATAAGAATAGACAATACTTTTGATGTGTGTAATAATTTTGATATCGCAATGTCACTTTCAGGAGGATATCAAATGGGC
>JAYEFH010000131.1:0-3429 GCA_034658555.1 Thermodesulfobacteriota bacterium
CGCTGAGTTTGATTTCTTCAATGACTCCTTCAGGGGTCATTTGAGATAGGATTTTAGCAAGGGGCCGAAAGCCATCGACCCTGATATAGTCTTCAATGCTCGTAGGATCTATGATGCCGCAGTTTTTTAGTACAATCCTTCTCTGTTTTTTGTAAAAGGAAATATCGTTTTCATGAAAGCACTTCCGGCCGGTGACAGGATCTTCGTATAAAAGTCTTTCAACTATCCGGTTTTCAATCAATGTCTCAGAAATAATTTCCGGCACGTCCTCTTTTGTTACGTGCTGGTAAAAAATCTTTTCCGGGCCCACAATCACGATCGGACCTCTTTCGCAAAATCCGTGACAACCTGTCTTCTTGACCGTTATTTCATCTTCAAGCTCCTGGTCCTTGATTTCCCTGACAAAGGCCTCCCTGACATGTTCACTTCCAGACGACATGCAACCGCTTCCACAGCATACACTGACCATTTTTCCAGTTGTCTGCTCACCGTCGATGAGAGATTCCCTGAGGAGTCTTAACGATTCCGCACTATCTATTACGTAGTCTTCAGTTGATTGTATTGAGATCGATTTTTCCATATTTATACTACGTTTCTTACCATATGATTCCGCTGAAAATACCCCATCTGCTGCGTTGCATAAGAGCTGAAAGCTCAAAGCTCGATTAAGATAGTTCTTTCACCTTTCAGCTCTTATGCTTTCAGCTTTGAGCTTTGAGCTTTAACCGGGTCTCTGTATCATCAAGGTCTTCTGTCAGTACTTTCTTGACCTTTCTCACTGTCATTTTCGAATGAATTTCGTCATCTACAAGAACAACCGGAGCCAAAGCACAAGACCCCAGGCAGGCTACTCGTTCAAGACTGTATTTGTAATCCGGAGTCGTCTGACCTGTTTTGATCCCAAGGCAATTTTCCGCTGTTTCCAGGATGTCACGTGCACCCAGTACATGACAGGCGGTCCCCTGGCACACGGAGACAAGATGATCACCCCGGCGAGTCAAATAGAAATGGTCATAGAACGTTGCCACGCTGAATACCTGGCTCGGTGGCAACTTCAAGAAATCTGCAATTGAGGACAAAGCGGCCTCGGGCAGATACCCAAACTCCTCCTGAACCCTTTGCAGGATGGAGATCAATCCTCCTCTTTCTCCTTCAAAAACTGCAAGTATTTTATTAAGTTTTTCAGTATCCATACAATTGCGAGATCCTTTGTTCTAAATTCTTTTCTTAACGCTTCCCCTGAATGATATCTTCGGCCGCCCGCACATCGTCCATACTGCCGATAAATACCGGTACTCTCTGATGAAGATGTTGCGGCTCAATATCGAGTATACGTTCAGTACCGGTACTTGCATATCCTCCTGCCTGTTCAACTATAAAGGCCAGAGGATTGACCTCGCACGTGAGCATCAGTTTCCCATGGAGTTTTGAAGGATCCTTTGAGTTCGCCGGATACATATATATTCCACCTTTCAGGAGATTCCGGTGAATATCCGTTACAAAAGAACCTGTATAACGCGCTGTATAAGGACGGCCTGTCTTTATATCCGGCGTCTTAAAGTACTCGATCGCATCCTGGACATTCTCCTCCCAGAAATAATAGTTCCCCTCATTGACGCTGTAAGTCTTGCCTTTTTTGGGTATGCGAATATTCTCATGGGAAAGAAGGAACTCGCCGATACTTGGTTGCAGCGTAAACCCATGAACCCCATCTCCTGTTGTGTAGACCATCATAGTGCTTGATCCATAAATACAATAACCCGCTGCCACCTGCTCACAACCGGGCTGCAGGGCGTCCGCCATCATGCCGAATTCTCCAATGCCTCGTTTTTTGAAGAGTGAGAAAATCGAACCGATCGCAACAGGTACATCAATATTGGTAATGCCCCCCAGGGGATCAAAGATCAATACGTAGTTACCCTTGGCATACTTTTTGGGGATAGAGATCAAATCCGTATTCATTTTGGAGGCCATGCAACTCAAACATCCCACGTGACTGAGGCGGTTCACAATTGTAGAGTTAGCAAATTCGTGTAATTTTTGTACGACTCCTTCGTCACCACTCACTGACTCAATAGTATCAAGTGCATCAGATAAGTTTGCCTTGCCCACTTTTTGCGCGATGATCTTGGCTGCAATTGTCAGCTCTGACAGAATAGATGTAAAGGCACCCGTTGCCTCCGGCTGCTCTTTTTGATTGGACAAGATAAACTCAGTAACAGTTATCCCTTTGGCCATTTTAAATCCACCTTTTTTGTGTATTATGCTGCAAACCAGGAATGCTTACGCTGAAAGAACTTTTTTCACAGCAATAGGTCCCGATTCTATTTTATTGTGTCAAACCGTATAAATAGCTTCTCTCAGAAGCTTGATGGTAATATCCTGTACCATGGCGCTTCATTATTTTCAATTATAGTTCCAGCCAGGACTCGGAGAATATGGTCTTTCCCATCAGGACCCTGGTTGTCTTGTAGTATTCCATTTCCTTGGGAGAAAGGGTGCCGGGGTCAGGTTCGTTTTCGTCCATTATATCGTGAACCAGCTTCAGCAGTTCAGGCATTTGCCCGTGGGCCAGTTTAATTAACTCATGATCGTATGTATCGACAATGGCCGACCATAATCCATGCTTCATTAACATGGCCAGAAAAGCCCGGTTGAGATATGGCCGTTTCTCAGCAGAAACACCGTTTGAGACATTTGAGAGGCCTACTATGGACTTTACGCCCGGAGCGATTTCAGGCAACATGTCCATGAACTCCAGCCCGCTCAATACCTGGTCTGATCCCAGGGTTATCGGGGTGGCAATTGGATCTATCAGAATTTTTTCGTTTGGGATCCCGGCCTCGTTCATGGCCATAGAGAGGTCTACAGTCATGGCTGCCCTCTCGTTGGAATCCCTGGGCATGCCGTCCACTCCCCAGAGCAGGCCTACAACATTACAGCCTGTCTCAGCAGCTACAGGTATAAGCTTTTTCATTCTCTCAGGCTGAAGCGAAATAGAATTCATTACGTGGTTTCGGGGATTCTTGGCCGCCTTCATGCCGGCAATCAATGCGTCGGCATTTGTAGTGTCAAGGGACAGAGGGCAATCGGTTATTTCCTCTGTAACATTGACCATCCAGGGCATTAACTTAGGCCCTTCCTTTCTGGCAGGCCCGATGTTCAGATCCAGGAAATCCGCCCCGTCCGCCACTTCTTCATTGGCCATCAACTGAATCGGCCCCGAATCGTGCTCCTTCATGGCCTTTCCAATCCGGGTACCCATGATATTTATACTTTCAGCTATGCATTGGACATACATGATTACACCTCAGCCTGCCAATCCCTGAGAAAAGGAGGTATATGACTTGCCTCTCTGGGGCCGATCTGGATCTTCCAATCCGGAAGTTCCTCCTCCAGCTCACCTTTTATAGATGCCAGATATCCCGG
>JAYEFH010000132.1:0-3417 GCA_034658555.1 Thermodesulfobacteriota bacterium
GGCGCAGAAGTTCATCAAAATAATCGAAAGGCTGGTCAGGGTTTTTCAGCCTCTCATCATCCAGCACAAAGCCTTTGACAATGTATTCGCTGAGTTGCAAAGTCGCCCATTGGCGGAAGCGGGTGGCTATATGCGATTTTACACGGTACCCCACGGAAATGATCATATCGAGATTGTAAAAATCGACATGCCGCGCAACCTCCCTGTTACCCTCTTTTTGAACTATTCGGAATTTCCGAATAGTTGCTTCAGGCAGGAGTTCTGCCTCATTACAGATATTTTTTACATGTTCATTAATAGTTGGAATTGTGACTTGAAACAATTCAGCCATTAACTTTTGGGTCAACCAGACAGTTTCATTCTCAAGCCTGACATCAATTTTAGTATTCCCATCTTCTGCCTGATAGATAATGATCTGTGATCCTGAACCTGTTGCTATTGTCTTATTGCTCATCCCTCCAACACCTCTTGGATCATCCCTTCGGTCTCCTGTTCAAGGGCCAGAATATCGGCGCGGATATCGGCTAACGGCCGGAGCGGTTTGTATTTGTAAAAATATTTCGTGATATTGATCTCATATCCTTTTACTGTCTTGCTCTCGTCAATCCAGGCACCCGGCACATGGGGCAGGACTTCCCGCTCGAAATACTCCCCGATATCTTCCTTTAGAGGCACGTTTTCATTATCCCGCAACGAGGTATCCGGTTCAGGATTGCCTTTTTTATCAACACAAATATCCGCTGTTTCATCCTGTTCAGACAAGGCTTTCAAAACAGCTTTTTGTATTGGTGCAGATAAGGACAATCCACATCTTTCGCAATGCTGTTTGAGGGCTTCCTCAAATTGATTTCTGTTCTTATAAATCACAGAGCCATCCACACTTTTGAGCATAGCAAGAATCTTTTGTTGCAGTTTTTCCCCTTCTTCCTTTTGTTGTAAGCCTGCTTTCCCCTTTTTTTTCGGTTTTGAAAGATTTTGAAATGTTTTTTCATTTTCAAGCAGGGCTATTCTTTCTTCTGATGTCTGGAAGTTGAGTCTCAAAGGCCGTTCAATGGTAATCCGGTTATAGCCGAAATCTTCATTGTCAAATATCCTGGAAAATTCGCCTTCAATGAAATCTCCATAAATTCCGGTTATCTCATCGATCTGTCTGTCGCTGATCTCATTTCTTTTATTGCCCAGGCTCCGGCTCATCTTTTCAAAAAATGAAACAGCATTGACCACCTGGATTTTTCCTTTACGTTCAAGCGGCTTCCGGTTTGTTAAAATCCAGACATAAGTAAATATGCCGGTGTTGTAAAAAAGCTGATCCGGCATGGCGATGATGGCTTCCAGCATATCATTTTCAATGATCCATCTTCGGATTTCACTCTCTCCGCTGCCGGCGCCGCCGGAAAAAAGAGGCGAACCATTAAAGACGATGCCAAGCCGGGTGCCGTTGTTGGACTGTTTCATCTTGGAGATCATATGCTGCAAGAACAAAAAAGAACCATCGCTGATACGCGGAAGTCCGGCGCCGAACCGCCCTCCAAAGCCTTTTGCTTCATGCTCTTTTTTGATATGAGTCTGAACCTTTTTCCACTCAACTCCAAAAGGAGGATTGGAAAGCATATAATCAAATTTTTCCGATTCCAGGCCGTCCATGGTAAAGGAATTGCCGAATTTGATGTTGGCCGTATTCTCTCCCTTGATAAGCATATCGGATTTGCAGATGGCATATGATTCAGGATTTACCTCCTGTCCGAAAACCTCCAGCCTGGCTCGGGGGTTAAGCTCCCGTAAATAGTTTTCCGCCACAGACAGCATCCCTCCTGTTCCGCAGGCCGGATCGTAAATTGTTTTTACAATCCCTTTTCTGGTCAGGATCTCTTTGTCATTTAAAAATAAGAGGTTGACCATTAACCTGATAACCTCCCTGGGTGTGAAATGCTCCCCGGCAGTTTCATTCGACAATTCAGAGAATTTCCTGATAAGTTCCTCAAAGACGTACCCCATTTCAATGCTCGAGATATTATCAGGATGAATATCCACTTCACTAAAACGGCTTACAACCAGAAACAGCAGATTAGCTTCATCAAGGCGGGTGATCTGATCATTAAAACTGAAATATTCAATTATTTACCTGCCGCCACTGGAAAACCCGTTAATTAAGTTTCTTAAATTTGCAGCTATATTATCAGGGTCGGCCTTCAGCTTCTCAAAGTCCAATTTGCTTTTATTGTGAAAATTAAAACCCGCCACTTTGTTAAGCACCGGTTCGGTATTTTTGATCTTCATGGATTTTAATTTCGGCAGATAATCGAGGACCTTTTGCTTAGTGGGCTCCAGAACACAGTCAAGCCTCCGCAGGACTGTAAAGGGGAGTATAATTTTTCCGTAATCAGATTGTTTGTAGTCTCCTCGCAATAGATCTGCGATACTCCAGATGAAACCGGCAAGTTCTTTAATCTTTCCATTGTTCGCCATTACAAAACCTTTCCAAAGTTTAGAAAATCCGCGTTGCGGCGCAGGAGGCCGGTTCATCAATCGTCTCAATCTTTTGCAGCGGCATGGCGCATCCTGCAATATCCGTCGTCCGCCGGTTACCGTACTCGTCGTATTTCCCTTCCCAGATCAACTCCGTCTTCATCCGCGAGAAAGGATGCGGGTTATCGGCCATGATCATCATTTCGGCCAGTGGGTTTACTATAGTATCGAAATGTCTGAATTTTTTGCCTTTTTTGAAACTCATGGGAGTAAAAAAGACTTGAGTGACCGAAACGATGATCATGGCCGGTGGATACCTTAATGGATTTTATTCAGATGTGTTACAATGAGTCTACCGTGGGGGATTGAGGGATTATAATTAACCGCGCTGAAGGCACGCACCACAACTTTAGACACTTTAAACTTTAGGTACTTCAAACTTAAACCCTAAAACACCCCGCAATTTACCGCATACAACAGGGCATTTCGGATCTCCTCCTGCAGATCAGAAGCGCTGATTTTCTGCCTTTTTTTGTCCTGCACGTAAAAAACATCCACTACCTGATCGACCTTGGTACCTATCTTGGCCCTGGAAATATTTAAACCAAAATCCGCCAGGGTACGGGTAACATCATAGAGAAGTCCGATCCTGTCCTCTGCATAGACCTCCACGATTGTGTAGAAGTCTGATGCCTCATTGTCCAGGACAACCCGGGCTTGGCGCTTGAGGTATTTCTGCCAATCGCCGGATCTCACCGGCCTGTATTTTCCAGCCAGTCGATGGGCTAGACCCAGCCGGTCATCCAGGGCCAGGTTCAAATTTCTTTTAAGGGCTTCCCAGTCCTGTTCATCGTAGTCCTTGTTGACCGAGGATTTCACATCCAGCACATCTATAGCTGTCCCATCCCCTAAGGTAAAAATCTGAGCAGCAAGCACGTTAAGATTGTGAAG
>JAYEFH010000133.1:0-3405 GCA_034658555.1 Thermodesulfobacteriota bacterium
TCTGGTATGAAATCTAAATATCGCAATGCCGTATTTTGGGTAACCCATTGAAATACCTACAAATCATGAAAAATACTTATGATCTGCCTTTCTCAAAAACTGTAGAAAAACGGTGAAACTTCAGTTAGTTAATACTATTGTAGTAAAAATAAAAAGTTTGTCAATATCAATAAATTCAACATCTTATCCACAAAACAATATCCTTAAACCAGAGCAACTCCGTATTTTAGCGGGGTGGTTTAAGATTCTTGCTTTTTAAAAGCCTTTATGGCCTTTATTTAACCCCATTGGGCAGCTTAACCTTGACAGTAAGGTTAAGGTAGATCCCGATTTTATTGTACGTCCTTACGATTTATGGTGTTGTGAGATTATGGAAATCCCTCATAGATAATTGCTTGAGTTTCGCTCTTGAGTCGTAGGCATACTCGCCCACCCGACATATTAGCGCCTTGATCACTGAGACAACCCAATCCTTTTCTTTGGGACGTAATGGCTCGAATATTCCGTCTTTAGGAAATTTGCGGGCTTCAGAGGGATTGCCTTTTGTGGACGTAAGCTTTCCAAGGGTGTCCAAAACTGTATACTCAATATTATATTTCCTTGCCGCTTGTTTGCGACCGCCAGCAGCTGCCTGAAGAATTGTTAAGGTCATATATGCCATGGAGGTAAGAGTTTCACGATTTTGCCGATATGCCTTATATCTTAAGTACATAGTCTCGGTGTCTGGCGAAGCGCTAAAGTTCTTAGGGAAAGCCGGATACTTGCCCATTGAGACATGAAGAGAGGCGTCCGATGTGAAGACAATGGCTAATGCATGCCCCTGCAAATTGAGCACATTTCTGTCATTCGGATCAGGAGACCGGTCAATAATGTCAGCATGGTCAAAAACTAATCGAAAGTCCTCTGGATCTTGTTCCAGACCAATCAAAATATCCCAGGCTCGTAAGTATTGTTCCACTACTGCGTTTGCTTCATTGGTAGTTGGGTAGTGTTTTTTCATCTTAAAGACAGCAGTTTTCCCATCTAAGGAGAATTCAAAGTCTTCAGTAGTTTCGGATAAAGGTGCGGCATTGTTGTAGTCGACGTCTTTTCCTACCACAACTCGATAGTGCAGTGCATTCACGTGAGGATCATTCATGGTCTACTCTTTTTGGTGCCCCAACAGAAGAATTGCGTTGCGCCGGACAAATGGGTGAAAGGCTCAATTTAGAAAAGTTTAAGCTAACTCGAAAATTTTCGAAGCCACGAGATTTTAGGTATCAGCAGTTCAAATGAATGGTTCGACAACCGTTTATGAAAAACCGAGAGAAGGCATCTCCCGAGCAAATGCCAAATCAACTCTCGGTGAGGCTCTTTTGTTCTGATCAGAGCTCTGACAGGGATTGCACCTTACCAGAGGAGTAGCGACATGGCAGCTTGCCCCAGTTTGTGCACTCCGTCGTTGTAGCCCGGGTACCAACAGAGTTTACATTCCGAAAGTCTTCGCTTTACTTCCTACTCGTTCAACTCGAGAAACTCTTTCATGCGGCCTCGTTTCACTAGCCGAGTTCCTCTTTCCTCTGACCCGGCAGCCACCTCAAAAGTTGTTTCATGGTGACTACCTCCTTTCGGGGAAAATTACCTGCTTAAGTATGCAGGTGGTAATATAGGACCCACTCCCCGGTATCTGAGTCCCATACCATAAGCTTTTTACATAGTTTCTTGTTTTTAGGTGGGTTTCGACTTTCAAAAATCTCACCCACCCCTTCAACAAACCTTTCATATTTGAGGTAAGCTTCAAGCTTTGATTTACCCCTTATTTCACCTGAATGACCACCCATTTTTATTCTCTTGCTAACAAATTAAGGTTTACAGACGCTCAAGGCAACCAGTCTTTTTAATTACCTGAATATTCATAAACCAATAAAATGAGCTGTATTAAATTGCTGCTTATCTCCTCTCTCCGGCACAACCTATTCCCGTTTACCAAATTATACAGAAATTTACCTCTTGTCCCTAAACTCCCACACCACATCTTCAGAGGACAATTTTAGATAGATCTCAGTAGTGGTAAGATGGCTGTGGCCTAAAACTTCTTGCAGGTATCTGGTTGAAATTCCCTTTTGAATGACTGTAACTGAAAGGGTGTGCCTTAACACATGCGGCGTTGTTGGCCGGCTGATATGGGCCTTGTTGGCCATATTCTTGACCAGGCGATGGATGGTCCTTTTGCTCATACCAAGGGCGTTGTGTAAAGCAAAATGGCCTTCAAGAATTGGGCGGACTCGCTGGTTAAATCACGATGGACTTCAATGATTGTGCACCAAATACATAGTGAAATTTTGTCTAGACAATGGGGGGAACCTCACTATTCCGGTTTATCCGGATTAGGATTTGCTTCGAGTTTTTTTAACAGCAGTCTCAGGTAAGATAGAACCTCCAAAGGTGGTCTCACCAGGTTTGACAACTCCTTTGGGCATAGAGGCAGCCTTATCTCCCCCCAGAATATAGCCTCCGTCCATTCGTATGGTTGATCCGGTCATGAAACTTGCGTCAAAGACCAGAAAATGCACCATTTTTGCTACTTCTTCAACCCTTCCGGTACGCTGCAAAAGAGTATGATTAAGTATGGCCTTTTGTTCTTCAGTACTCATTATCTCCCAACCCCTGGTATGCGGTCCATGACGCGTCTCAACAAAACCCAGCATGAGTTCATTGACCCGCACTTCAGGGGCACCCTGTCTTGCCCATGCCTCAGTAAGGGACTGGATGGCCCTGTTTGACAGCGAGTAGCAATCATTAAACACCAAACCCGCCGGCCCACTTCTTCCCACCAATCCGGCTATGGAGGAAATATTGACAACGACTCCATTCCCCTGGATCTTCAGGATTGGTAAGGCCTCCTCAAAGAGGTAGCATTTAGCAGTCACAGTGGTCTTGAACTCCAGATTCCACTGTTCCGGTACATATGGACCGTGAACTACAGGCCATCCGCCCCTTTCTATGTTGTTAATCAATATATCCAGACGCCCAAAGCGGTCCTGAGCGGTGTTTATCACCTTTTTTACGTCTTTATGACAAGTAAGATCGGCCGGAACGGCATGGTAGTCAACGCCTGTTTTCTGCATATGCCTGTGCATACTCTCAAGACTGTCCAGCCAATCGTGGTAAGGCAAAACACATTTAACCCCTGAACGGGATAGCTCAAGGGCAATGGCAAGGCCAATGCCTTTTATGGCACCGGTAACAATGGCAACCTTGTTTTCGGATTCCATAGATGATTTTCCTCGGCAACAAAACAGAATAATGGCGCAAACCGCATAATACTTGTTTATCCCTGTAACGCGATTATAGTAGTCTGCAAAGCCGTTTGCAAAACTCAGGATTGCGAGGAAAACCAAGTTATGCATGTACAAAAAGAAAAAA